>NZ_LZMK01000103.1:0-862 GCF_001665865.1 Nocardia sp. 852002-20019_SCH5090214
GAAAGGTCACCGTTCATGCCGTCCGCGAACTCTGTCCCGACCCTGTCCCGCGCGGAATTCGATCGACTCGAACACCGTGGCGCCGCCGGCGCGACCGCCACCCTCGCCGAGATGGATTCCGCCGTCGCCGACCGCTGGCGCGGCGAGCACCCCGGGTGGCGGGGCCGCCACTGGGCCTACCTCGACGACGAGCACGGCGTGCTGCGCCTGCACCCGATCAACGTCACCCGCACCTCGAGCCAGGCAGCTGCCTGAACCACACCCATTCCGGTTCACCGTCCAGACCGGCGCAGCCACACCGTCATTCAACCGATGGGGCCGCGCCGTTCGTCATCTCATAGGAGGTCCCATTGAGTTCGACCGCCCTCACCGTCGTCCCCGACATCGAACCCGACGCCGACTCCACTACGTCCACCGCGACCGGCGATCAGGCTGCCGACGAGCACCCTGACTCGCAGCCCGCGCCTACCGACACCGGCGACGAGGCCACCGACGACCGGGCGCTAATTCCGCCGAACGCGACTGCGGCGTATATGGATCCGCGGGAGTTGGTGATCGCGGAAAATGTGCGCAAGGACTTCGACGTCGACCAGCACCCCAAGCAGGCCGCCTCGATCCGCGAGTTCGGCGTCACCGCACCGGTGTTGGCCGAACGCGAACCCGACGGGTCGGTGCATGTGATCGATGGCCAGGTGCGAGTGTTGATCGCCCAGGCCGTCGGTGTCACCCCGGTGCCGGTGTGGATCACCGAGGCGCCTACCGAGATCGATATCAAGCAGCGGCGCATCGATCGCACGATGGTGCAGATCAATCTCAACGAGCGACGGATCCCGTTGACGCAGGCCGACTACGCCGCCGGTAT
>NZ_LZMK01000104.1:0-718 GCF_001665865.1 Nocardia sp. 852002-20019_SCH5090214
GCGGCGGTGGCCTCACCGGTCCACGCAATATCGTGGGTGGCCATCAGGTGCCAGCCCAGCGCGACGGGGTTCTTCAGCGGCACATCCTGTGCCGGGCCGCCGTACATCGGGGCCGCCCACACCGCTGCACCGGCCAGCTCGATCAACGACGGCACACCCACCGCGACCGTGGCGATACCAGCGAGTTCGTGGTACTCGCCCCCCGACATCGTCGGGTTTTTCACGCTGCGATCCATCAGGCCACCGCCTCAGTAGCGGCGGCCTCGGCGTAGACGCGCTGCGCGGTGGCGTAGTTGCACCCCAGCTGGCGGCCGATCTCCGACCACGACAGCCCTCCACCGTCCCGCAGCTCGACCACACGCTCGGCCAGTTCGGCCGGGGTGCCGTCGAACTTGCGGCGCGAGAAGTCGTGCAGCGGAGCCGGACGCCCGTTCCGGGCGACCTGACGCAGCAAGTCCAGGGCCTCCTTGCGCTCGCTGGCCAGAGCACCGGTGGTCGGCATCCGCACCGACGCGAACACCCCATCGGTGACCGATTCAGGGCTCGCGAGAGCGAAAGCGGCGCACCGCGCCAGCATCGGGCAGTCCGCGCAGATCCCCTGCGCCTCATGCACATCGGCAGCAGCGGAGCTGAAAAACAGGTCCGGATCCTCGGTGCAGAGCACGGGCGGCCAGGCCACCGGGTGATCGACCTCGGGTGAATCGGAAATGGTGCGGGT
>NZ_LZMK01000105.1:0-23942 GCF_001665865.1 Nocardia sp. 852002-20019_SCH5090214
CGAAGCGTAGGCCGAAGATACAGCTTTTAGGGTGGGCACGCCTTAAACTCGCACGGTGGCCATGAATCAACCCGACTTCTGGGTATGCACTTCCGGGACGGCGCTCCAACCCAGTTTTCGGCCCGCCTCGATTTTGGACCGACGGAGCGAGGGAGCGCAGCGACTGAGCGGAGGAGGGAAAAATCGAGGCCCAAGGGGCCGAAAACCCGCCGGAGCGAAGCGGAGGCCACAGGCAGAGTGACGGTGTTCATGGGAGCGGGGAGGGCAACACGCTAGGTTCTTCGGTGTGGGGACGGACGCGGCATTGGGAGAAGACATGAGTGCATCGGCTGTGAGCGATGAAAGCACCGTGGTTGCCGGGGTCGATCTCGGCGATCCCGAGCTCGCGGCGACCGTGCGCAACGGGCTCGACGAGGTGGAGAAGCTGCTGGTCAGCGAGCTCTCCGATGGGGAGGACTTCCTGCTGGAAGCCGCGCTGCACCTGGCGCGCGCCGGCGGTAAGCGGTTCCGGCCGCTGTTCACCATCCTCACCGGCCAGCTCGGCCCGCGCCCGACCGACCCCGATCTGATCACCGCCGGCACGGTGGTGGAACTGGTGCATCTGGCCACGCTCTACCACGACGACGTGATGGACGAGGCGTCCATGCGCCGCGGCGCCCCCAGTGTGAACTCCCGATGGGGCAACAGCATCGCCATCCTCTCCGGCGACTACCTCTTCGCACACGCCTCGCGGCTGGTGTCCACCCTCGGCCCGGACGCGGTGCGCATCATCGCCGAGACCTTCGCCGAACTGGTCACCGGTCAGATGCGGGAAACCTTGGGCGCCAAGAAATCTCAGGATCCGGTCGAACACTATCTGCGGGTGGTGTGGGAGAAGACCGGCTCGCTGATCGCCGCGTCGGGGCGCTTCGGCGGCACCTTCTCCGGCGCGAGCCTCGACGACGTCGAGCGGCTGGCACGCCTGGGCGACGCCGTCGGCACCGCTTTCCAGATCTCCGACGACATCATCGACATCTCCTCGGTATCCGAGCAGTCCGGTAAGACGCCAGGCACCGACCTGCGCGAGGGTGTGCACACCCTGCCGGTGCTGTACGCGCTGCGCGACGAGGGCGCCGAGGGTGACCGGCTGCGCACGCTGCTGGCCCGGCCGCTGGAATCCGACGACGAGGTCGCCGAGGCGCTGGAACTGCTCTCGCGCTCGCGAGGCATGGTGCTGGCCAAGCAGAAGCTGCAGGGCTACGCCGATATCGCGCACGCCGAACTCTCGGCCCTGCCGCAGGGCCCGGCCAACGACGCGCTGGAACGCCTGGTCCGATACACCATCGAGCGGGTCGGCTGAGCCTTCCGTCGCGGCGGCCGACGGGGTGCCCGGACAGCCGGTTCGCGCTGGTGTGATCGATATCGCAGCGCGGAGAGCCGGACCGCGGGCGGAACCCGAGTTCGCCGCCGATCGTTGATCCGACATGCATGGTTACGCGAACGGTTTGAAGACCTTCGGGCTGATGGTGGGCCTGTCGGCACTGATCGTGTTCGCAGGTGCGATGTTCCGCAGCCCCACGATTCTGATCATCGCCATCCTGCTGGCCGTGGGCATGAACGCCTACGCCTATTTCAGCAGCGACAAGCTGGCCCTGCGGGCCATGCACGCGCAGCCGGTATCCGAACTCGAAGCGCCCGTGATGTACAAGATCGTGCGCGAGCTGGCCACCACCGCGCGCCAGCCCATGCCGCGGCTGTACATCAGCCCGACGAACGCGCCCAACGCGTTCGCCACCGGTCGCAACCCGCGCCATGCGGCGGTGTGCTGTACCAGCGGCATCCTGCAGATCCTCGACGAACGGGAACTGCGCGCGGTGCTCGGCCACGAACTGTCGCATGTCTACAACCGCGACATCCTGATCTCCTCGGTGGCCGGTGCCCTCGCCGCGGTCATCTCCGGCCTCGCCAACCTGGCCTTCTTCGCGAGCATGTTCGGCGGCGGCAGCCGCGACGGTGAAGGCCCGAACATCCTCGGCGTGTTGTTGGTCTCACTGCTGGGCCCGATCGCCGCCACCCTGATCAAACTCGCCGTCTCCCGCTCCCGCGAATACCAGGCCGATCAGGACGGCGCCGAACTCACCGGCGACCCGCTGGCCCTGGCCTCGGCGCTGCGCAAACTCGAACGCGGCACCCAGGCCGCGCCGCTGCCGCCCGAGCCGCAGCTGACCGCGCAGTCACACCTGATGATCGCCAACCCCTTCCGGGCGGGCGACAAGATGGCGCGCTGGTTCTCCACCCACCCGCCCATGGGCGAACGCATCCAGCGCCTCGAGCACATGGCGGGCGGGCCCCGCAGGTACTAGCGGTAGTTGACGAACTGCAGGGCCACGTCCAGGTCCGCACCCTTGAGCAGGGCGATGACGGCCTGCAGATCGTCGCGCTTCTTACCGCTGACCCGCAGTTCGTCGCCCTGGATCTGCGCCTTCACGCCCTTGGGGCCCTCGTCGCGGATCTTCTTGGCGATCTTCTTCGCGTTCTCCGGGGAGATGCCCTGGACCAGGGTTCCGGTGATCTTGTAGGTCTTGCCGGAGGCCGCCGGCTCGCCCGCGTCGAAGGCCTTCAGCGAGATGTCGCGGCGGATCAGCTTCTCCTTGAACACCTCCAGCGCCGCCTTCACCCGTTCCTCGGATTCGGCCGACAGCACGATCTTCTCTTCACCCGACCACTCGATGCTCGCACCCGTGCCGCGGAAGTCGTAGCGGGTGTTGAGCTCCTTGGCCGCCTGGTTGAGGGCGTTGTCGACCTCCTGCCGGTCGACCTTGCTGACGACATCGAATGACGAATCGGCCACGCTGCGCTCCTGTCTGACGGCTCACATTTCACCCGGAACTCCGGTAGGGAACTTTCTACCCCGGCCGCCGCGCAGCGGTCACGGCACCCCCGCTGGCCAGCCGGTTTGCATCCGGGCGCCCTGGTCGTTGTATTCTGCTCTGCGCGCTGGCAACAGTGCGAAAGGCGGATTGCCCGAGTGGCCAAAGGGAGCTGACTGTAAATCAGCCGCGCAAGCTTCGGAGGTTCGAATCCTTCATCCGCCACCCTCTCAGGGCTCCTCCTACTCGGGAGGAGCCCTCGTCATTTTCGAGGGTGATTTGTGGGGGCCCGGCCCCCACACCCCCACGCCGGAGGGGCTTCGCCCCCCGGACCCCCCTTCCAGCCGGTGGCGTTTCTCGTGTCGGTTGCCGAGCGGTCGTTCTCGGTCCTAGCACCGTTCGGGGCAACCTCGGGGGATCGTTCGTTCGCGGCGGCGGAGCCGGTGCAGAAAATACGGCTCTTACCAGCTGGTTTGGTAACTTTGCCGGGGAGTGTGTAACCTCGTTCAAGGCTTCAGCGCCCCGGGTTCGAGGATTCGAGTTCGGAGCGAATGTAGCCATGCCCCCTTAGCTCAGTCGGCAGAGCGTTTCCATGGTAAGGAAAAGGTCAACGGTTCGATTCCGTTAGGGGGCTCGCCGGATTGCCGGTGGTGACCGACTCGGCACTCCACACAGAGCCGAACCTGGTTCCGCCCGCATTGCCGCGCATATGGCGGTGTAGCTCAGGCGGTAGAGCAAACGACTCATAATCGTTGTGTCGCCGGTTCGAGTCCGGCCATCGCTACCCATACTGATTGACCCTCTAGGTTGACCGGAAAGAAGGCATAATCGTGGCCGCGAAGTCCACCGATGTCCGGCCAAAGATCACCTTGGCCTGCGAGCAGTGCAAGCATCGCAACTACATCACCAAGAAGAACCGGCGCAACGACCCGGATCGTCTGGAGCTGAAGAAGTTCTGCCCGAACTGCGGCACCCACCGGGCGCACCGCGAATCTCGCTAGATCTCATCGCGTGCACGCTGCCGCGCGCGAAGTCGGCGCCCGGATTCAGGGAGGTCTGTCGATGACCTTCCCGGATATTCGTGGACCGCGCCGACCCATGCAGCACTCCATGCCGGAGCAGGTTTCCCGACCCGCTCCGGCATTTGCTGTACATGCGGTAGTTTCACGCTCCGCAGACTCCCGGTAGCGGAGTCAGATAGGGACCTACTCTCCGTGACAATCAACACCGGAACCGATGCCGTGGACGCGCAGACCGCCGACAGTGAACCGTTCGACCCCTCGGCCCACGCCGCCGCCATGGTCGGGCACCACTACCGCGTCGACGACTACTACGAGGTCGGGCGCGAGAAGGTGCGCGAGTACGCACGCGCGGTGCAGGACTACCACCCCGCGCACTGGGACGAGAGCGTCGCCCGCGACTACGGCCACGACGGCCTGCTCGCACCGGTGACATTCATCTCCCTGGTCGGCATCCTGGCTCAGCGCAAGCTGTTCGAGCAGGTCGTCACGGGTTACGACCTGAGCCAGATCATGCAGACCGACCAGATCCTGGAATTCCACCGCCCGATCCGGGTCGGCGACCAGCTCACCTGCGACGTCTACCTGCACTCGTTCCGGCAGGCCTTCGGCGGCGACATCATCGTCACCAAGAACATCGTCACGGCGCAGAACGACGAGCTGGTGCTCACCACCTACACCACCCTGGTCGGCCGCAGCGGCGGTGACGTCGATCCCAATATCGCCGACGCGGTCCGCAACATCCTCATGCACGGCATGGGTGAGGCCCCCGACCGTCCCACCGCCGAGCCGCCCATCACCGCGCCCCCGGTGCCGGTGACCACCGTTCCCGAGGTCACCGTCAGCAGCCACACGCGCTCGTTCGACAGCGTGGCCGTCGGCGACGAGCTGCCGACTCGCGTCGTCCGGCTCACCCGCGGCGATCTGGTGAACTACGCCGGCGTCTCCGGTGACGCGAACCCGATCCACTGGAGCGACGAGGTCGTGGCACTCGCCGGCCTGGACAACGTGGTCGCGCACGGCATGCTGACCATGGGCCTGGGCGGCGGATTCGTCACCTCCTGGCTCGGTGATCCGGGCGCGGTGAAGGAATACAACGTGCGGTTCACCAGCCCCGTCTACGTGCCCAGCGATCATCCGGCCGAGGTCGAATACACCGGCAAGGTGAAGTCGGTGGATCCGGAGAACCGCACCGCCGTGATCGCGATCGTCGCCAGATCCGGCGGCCGGAAGATCTTCGGACGTGCGACCGCGACGGTGCAGCTGGCATGATGGTCGGCGGGCCGGTAAGCCGCTTCGCGGTGGCGGACGGCCCGATTGGCTATCCGCCGGGGCGGTAACGTACACTCGGATTTCTGGGGTCGCCAGCCACTGCGCGCTGCTCTGAGGGGCTGGTTCCGGGCGGGTGACCGCCGGGGCCGGCACACCGGCGGAGCGGCGCGCGTGTTGTGTGGCCCCGGGTTGGCACAACTGAATAAGCACCGTGCTGGATGACATTGCGATTCCAGCCGAAGGGGCGTAGCTCAATTGGCAGAGCAGCGGTCTCCAAAACCGCAGGTTGCAGGTTCAAGTCCTGTCGCCCCTGCACTGGATGCCAGCGACGAGAGAGGGTTCACGTGAGCGACGAGCGGGACATTCGCCACGGCGCGCATGCCGCCGATGACGAAGACACCGCTGCGGTCAGCCGGCCGAGTGGTAAGCGGTCGACTCGCCGGGCTCGCGCCGGATCCTCCTCGGACACCGGCTCCGTCGCCACGATCGACCGTGGTGACAGCTCGGATTCGGCATCGCGTAAGGCGTCCAAGTCGGCGGGGAAGAAGAAGACCGCCGAACGCGGTAGGGGCAATCCCTTCAAGCGTCTGGTGAAGTTCCTGCGGGAAGTCATCGCGGAACTGCGCAAGGTGATCTGGCCCAACCGCAAGCAGATGGTCACCTATACGAGCGTTGTCCTGGTGTTCGTGATCTTCATGGTCGCGTACATCAGCGGGTTGGACCTGGCGTTCATCAAGGGTGTCAACTGGCTGTTCGGCTAGCTGACCGGGTGCGTCAGGAGCGGAGCCTGCGGAGCGACCCATGGGCGCTGCTAGCCGTCCGCCACGCGAGGACGGAAACCATCCGCCGGATTCACCTCCGGCGTAGTGGATGTACGTGACGACACAGGAAGCGAGTGCCCAGTGAGCACCCCGGAGAACGGCACAACCGACGAGTTCCCGGTCGACGACGAGGCGGCGGAGACGGCCGTCGACGAGGCGACCGTCTCGGACGGTACCGAGGCGTCCTCCGGCGAAGTCGAGGGCGACACCGATACCGACGAGACCGAGACCGGCGCATCCGCGGAGCCCGCGGCACCGGAAGAGCCTGCCGACCCCGTCGCCGAGATGAAGGCCGCGCTGCGTCGCGCCCCCGGTGACTGGTACGTCATCCACTCCTACGCCGGTTACGAGAACAAGGTGAAGACCAACCTCGAGACCCGCGTGCAGAACCTGGGCCTCGAGGACTACATCTTCCAGGTCGAGGTGCCGACCGAGCAGGTCACCGAGATCAAGAACGGCCAGCGCAAGAACGTGCAGCGCAAGGTGCTGCCCGGTTACATCCTGGTCCGGATGGATCTCAACGACGAATCGTGGGGCGCGGTCCGCAACACCCCCGGCGTCACCGGATTCGTCGGCGCCACGTCCCGCCCGTCGCCGCTGACGATCAACGACGTGGTCAAGTTCCTGGTCCCGGCCGAGCAGCAGCAGAAGAAGCCGGCCGCCGCCGCGGCGGGTGCCGCCGCGTCCACGTCGGAGACCGTCACCGAGGCCGCGTCCAAGCCGGCCATCGAGGTCGACTTCGAGGTCGGCGAGTCGGTCACCGTCATGGACGGCCCGTTCGCGACGCTGCCGGCCAGCATCTCCGAGGTCAACGCCGAACAGCAGAAGCTGAAGGTGCTGGTGTCGATCTTCGGTCGCGAGACCCCGGTCGAACTCGCCTTCACGCAGGTCGCGAAGATCTAAGACTTCCGGGGTTCCGCCCCCGGGACAGGCTTACGGAAGTCCGTAAGGAACCTAAACCAAGGAAAGAAAGATGCCCCCCAAGAAGAAGAAGGTCGCCGGGCTCATCAAGCTCCAGATCCAGGCCGGTGCGGCCAACCCGGCCCCGCCGGTGGGTCCCGCGCTGGGTCAGCACGGCGTCAACATCATGGAGTTCTGCAAGGCGTACAACGCCGCGACCGAGTCGCAGCGCGGCAACGTCATCCCGGTCGAGATCACGGTCTACGAAGACCGCTCGTTCGACTTCAAGCTGAAGACTCCGCCCGCCGCCAAGCTGCTGCTGAAGGCCGCCGGTGTGCAGAAGGGCTCCGCCGAGCCGCACCGCAACAAGGTCGCCACGGTCACCATGGACCAGGTCCGTGAGATCGCCAAGACCAAGCAGGAAGATCTGAACGCCAACGACATCGATCAGGCGGCCAAGATCATCGCGGGTACCGCTCGCTCGATGGGTATCACCGTCGCCGACTGACGGTCCCCGTCTCCGCCGGTGACCGGCGGGATGTGCGTGGGAGGGACGGCCAGTCCCGACAACCACTTCTGACTTACGAACAGGACAGAGAATCATGGCAAAACGAAGCAAGGCTTATCTCGAGGCGGCCGCCAAGGTCGACCGCTCCCAGTTCTACACTCCGCTGTCGGCCACCCGGCTGGCGAAGGAGACCGCGACCACGAAGACCGACGCGACCGTCGAGGTCGCCGTCCGTCTGGGCGTCGACCCCCGCAAGGCCGACCAGATGGTCCGCGGCACCGTCAACCTGCCGCACGGTACCGGTAAGACCGCGCGCGTCATCGTGTTCGCGGCCGGCGAGAAGGCCGCCGAGGCCGAGGCCGCCGGTGCCGACGCCGTGGGCGCCGAGGATCTGATCGAGCGCATCCAGGGCGGCTGGCTGGACTTCGACGCCGCGATCGCCACCCCGGACCAGATGGCCAAGGTCGGCCGCATCGCGCGTGTGCTGGGCCCCCGCGGCCTGATGCCGAACCCGAAGACGGGCACGGTCACCACCGATGTGACCAAGGCCGTCAACGACATCAAGGGCGGCAAGATCAACTTCCGCGTCGACAAGCAGGCCAACCTGCACTTCGTGATCGGCAAGGCCTCCTTCGACGAGAAGAAGCTGGTCGAGAACTACGGCGCCGCGCTGGAGGAGATCCTGCGTGTGAAGCCGTCGACCGCCAAGGGTCGCTACGTCAAGAAGGTGACGATTTCGACGAACACCGGACCGGGCATCCCGGTGGACCCGAACCGCACCCGCAACCTCACCGAAGAGGACGCGTAAGCGTAGGTAGCTTTCGAATCCGAAGGGCCGGTAGGGATTTCCCCGCCGGCCCTTCGGTATTTCGGGAATCGCGGCGGAGCAGAGGCCTGCAGAGACGGCCGATTTTGGGTTTCAGCTGCTCATCCGCTATTCTGTACTGCGGTCGCTGACCAGTTCGGCGATCACCCCCAATCGTTCTACCGAAGACCGTTGGTTGCTGCCGTCAGGCAGTCGAAGGTCCGGCGATATTGCCGGCGGCCCACGCAGGGAGAGCCGAGGTGAGGGACGACATATGAGCCCGTGTGTTCATGTCGAGTTTCCTGTGCGCCCCGGGACCACTCTGCGTCCGGGGCGTTTGCTTTGTCGCCGGGTCGACGTAGCCTCCCCGGGCCCAGCCTCCGTGAGTCGGTAGTTCATCGCAGAACCGACCATCCAGAGAGGAGGCGAAGTATGGCGAAACCAGAGAAGGTCACCGCGGTCGCGGAGATCACCGAGCAGTTCAAGAGCGCTACGGCCACCGTGGTCACGGAATACCGTGGTCTGTCGGTCGGCAGCCTCACCCAGCTGCGTCGTGCGCTGGGCAGCAATGCCACCTACTCCGTCGCCAAGAACACCCTGGTCAAGCGTGCGGCCGCCGAGGCGGGCGTCGAAGGCCTGGATGACTTGTTCGTCGGTCCGACCGCGATCACCTTCATCACCGGTGAGCCGGTCGACGCCGCCAAGGCCCTGAAGACCTTCGCCAAGGACAACAAGGCGCTGGTCATCAAGGGTGGCTACATGGACGGCGCCCCGCTGTCGGTCTCCGAGGTCGAGCGCATCGCCGACCTGGAGTCGCGCGAGGTGCTGCTGGCCAAGCTGGCCGGCGCCATGAAGGGCAACCTGACCAAGGCGGCCGGCTTGTTCGCCGCGCCGGCCGGCCAGGTGGCTCGCCTGTTCGCCGCGCTCGAGGACAAGCAGCGCGCCGCGGGCGGTGCCGAGGCGGCTCCCGCCGCCGACGCCGAATAAGCCGACACGAACAAGTCGACAAACCAACTCTTATCTCCCCGCCGACGCGGGGATGAACTACCGAAAGGAAACACCATGGCCAACGTGGACGAGCTGCTCGAGACCATCGGCAACATGACCCTGCTGGAGCTCTCGGACTTCGTCAAGAAGTTCGAGGAGAAGTTCGAGGTCACCGCCGCCGCTCCGGTCGCGGTTGCCGCTGTCGCCGGTGGCGCTGCCGCCGGTGGCGCCGAGGCCGCCGAGGAGCAGGACGAGTTCGACGTCATCCTCGAGGGTGCCGGCGACAAGAAGATCCAGGTCATCAAGGTCGTGCGCGAGATCGTCTCCGGCCTGGGCCTGAAGGAAGCCAAGGACCTGGTCGAGGGTGCCCCGAAGCCGATCCTGGAGAAGGTCGCCAAGGACGCCGCCGACGCCGCCAAGGCCAAGCTGGAAGAGGCCGGCGCGAAGGTTTCCGTCAAGTAATTGCGGTAATCGAGTCCGGAAAAGAGCGGTCCCGTTGCGGGGCCGCTCTTTTCGCATTTTCGTGGTGAATGTTGTGGACCGCCGCGACCAGCTCATTACCGTCGACATTTCTACCGACCAGTCAGGTAGGGTGTCCTGCACCAGCGGCATGCGATACAGTGGCCGCACCCCAGTGTGACGCGTCACACCGCGCTGAAATACGGTGACGCGGCCATGGGCGCTCGTCAGAAGAAATATGGAGGTCGGCGTGGGCGTCGAAGTCAGGACCGAAGGTGTTACGAAATCTTTCGGGTCCCAGCGGATTTGGCAGGATGTCACTCTGACTCTGCCCACGGGGGAAGTCAGCGCTCTGCTCGGCCCCTCCGGTACCGGTAAGTCGGTGTTCCTGAAGTCGCTGATCGGTCTGCTGCGCCCCGAGCGCGGCTCGATCTACATCGACGGCACCGACATCACCACCTGCTCCAACAAGGAGCTCTACGAGATCCGCAAGTTGTTCGGCGTTCTGTTCCAGGACGGCGCGCTGTTCGGTTCGATGAACCTGTTCGACAACGTGGCCTTCCCGCTGCGCGAGCACACCAAGAAGAGCGAATCCGAGATCAAGCAGATCGTGATGGAGAAGCTCGAGCTGACCGGTCTGCTCGGCGCCGAAGGCAAACTGCCCGGTGAGATCTCCGGTGGTATGCGCAAGCGTGCCGGCCTGGCCCGCGCGCTGGTGCTGGACCCGCAGATCATCCTCGTCGACGAGCCGGACTCCGGTCTGGACCCGGTGCGTACGACCTATCTGTCGCAGCTGCTGATCGACATCAACGCGCAGATCGACGCGACGATTCTGATCGTTACCCACAACATCAACCTGGCTCGTAGCGTGCCCGACAACATCGGCATGCTCTTCCGCCGCCAGCTCGTCATGTTCGGTCCCCGCGAGGTGCTGCTGACGTCGGAGGAGCCGGTGGTGAAGCAGTTCCTCAACGGCCGCATGGTCGGTCCGATCGGTATGTCGGAGGAGAAGGACGAGGCCCAGATGGCGCGCGAGCAGGCGCTCGCCGACGCCGGCCACTACGACAACGGCACCGAGGAAATCGAGGGCATCATCCCGCAGATGAAGGCCACCCCGGGCATGCCTGTACGCCAGGCCGTGGAACGCCGCCGCCGCCGCGTACTCGAGATCATGCACACCCTGCCGCATTCCGCGCAGGTGGCGATCCGTGAGTCGATGGAAGAGAACGGCGATACACAAGTCCTTCCGGCGTATACGGGTAACGGTCCGCAATATCAGGGCGGCACGTACGACACCACCGTGCGTCACGACACAACCAACGGGTAACATACGCAACCGTGAATCAACCCCTGGCACGGCTGCGCACTCCGGTCGAGTCGGGATTTGCGCAGGCCGGCAATATTTTTGCGCTGCTCATTTCCGTGGCACGCAACACCCTGCGCCGGCCTTTCCAATGGCGTGAGTTTATTGAGCAGTCGTGGTTCATCGCGAGTGTCTCGATCCTGCCCGCCGCACTGGTGGCAATCCCGTTCGGCGCCGTTGTGGCATTGCAGACCGGTTCACTTATCAAGCAGCTCGGTGCTGAATCGTTCACCGGCGCAACCAGTGTGCTGGCAACTGTGCAGCAGGCCGCGCCCGTCGTCACCGCGCTGATCATCGCCGGTGCCGCGGGTTCGGCCGTTGCTGCCGACCTCGGCTCCCGCACCATCCGCGAAGAGATCGACGCGATGGAGGTGCTCGGCATCGATCCGGTGCAGCGCCTCGTCGTGCCGCGCGTGCTCGGCATGATGCTGGTGGCGCTGTTGCTCAACGGCCTGGTCTCGGTGGTCGGCATCTGCGGCGGATATTTCTTCAATGTGTTGCTGCAGGGCGGAACTCCCGGCGCCTACCTGGCGTCGTTCTCCGCGCTGGCGCAGCTCCCGGACCTCTGGATCGGTGAATTCAAGGCACTCATCTTCGGACTGCTCGCGGGCGTGATCGCCGCATACAAAGGTTTGAATCCCAAGGGGGGACCGAAAGGTGTTGGTGACGCGGTGAATCAATCCGTGGTGATCACCTTCCTGGTGCTCTTCTTCGTCAATCTGCTTTTGACGTTGGTGTACCTGCAGGTTGTCCCGGCCAAGGGTTCGTGACGATGGTTGTTTCCCAGCGTTCTCCGATCTTTTCGAGGCGGATGCGCCGAGTAGGCGCTGCGCTCAAGTCGCCGGTGAACGTCATCGATCGCGCGGGCGATCAGATGTCGTTCTATTCCAAGGCGATCGCGTGGATTCCGCGCACGGTCGTGCATTACCGCAAGGAGGTCATGCGGCTGCTGGCCGAGGTGACCTTCGGTTCGGGTGCACTCGCGGTCATCGGCGGCACCATCGGCGTCGTGGTGATGATGTCGGCCTCGGTCGGTGTGGTCGTCGGCCTGCAGGGCTTCAAAGCGCTCGACGCCCTGGGCAGTTCGGTGCTCACCGGCTTCCTGACCGGCTACATCAATACTCGCGAATTGGCGCCGCTGGTCGCGGCATTGGCGTTGTCGGCGACGGTCGGCTGTGGTTTCACCGCGCAATTGGGTGCGATGCGAATTTCCGAGGAAATCGACGCGCTCGAGGTGATGGCGGTACCCGGCGTTCCGTTCCTGGTGACCACACGCGTGATCGCCGGATTCGTCGCGGTCATTCCGCTCTACATCGTCGGCCTGCTCGGCACGTTCATAGCGTCCAGGCAGATCAGCGTGTGGTTCAACGGGCAATCCACGGGATCGTACGACCACTATTTCGGTCTGTTCCTGCCACCCGAGGACGTGCTGTATTCGTTCGTGAAGGTGCTGGTGTTCGCCTTCGTGATCATCCTGATCCATTGCTATTACGGCTTCAACGCCACCGGCGGACCGGCCGGCGTGGGCGTGGCCGTGGGCCGCGCGGTGCGTGCGTCGATCGTGCTGGTGAACATCCTCGACTTCTTCCTCAGCCTGGCGATCTGGGGTACGACGACAACAGTGCGGGTCGCGGGATGAGCGGACAGGGCCGCGGCGCGACCGACGGGTTCGGAGGCGGCAGCGTGCGTAACCACGCAGAACGGTCCCGAAAGGTGGGAGCATGAGCGCGCGCAGTGTGCAATTCTGGCGCTCTACCGAGAAACTCCGCATCCGCACGCTGGGCATCGTGTTCTTCGTGGTGATGGCGCTGTTTCTCGGTACGACGATCGCGTCCTACAACAAGGTGTGGGTCAAGGTCGTCAAGGTGGATCTGATCACCGATACCGTCGGAAACGCATTGACCCGCAACGCGGATGTGAAAGTCCGCGGGGTCAATGTCGGCGAGGTGCGGTCCAGTGAATCCGCGAACGGCAAGGTGACGCTGCACCTGGCGATCGATCCGGACAAGGCCTCGAAGATCCCGTCCAATGTGACGGCCCGGCTGCTGCCGAAGACCCTGTTCGGTGAGCGTTATGTCGACCTGGTCTGGCCCGAGCAGCCCAGCCCGAAGCATCTGCAGGCGGGGATGACGCTGTACCAGGACGCCAGCGGCAACGCGGTCGAGGTGAGCCAGCTGCTGGATTCGATCATGCCGCTGCTGCAGGCGATTCCGCCGCAGTATCTGGCCTCGACGCTGGGCGCGCTCTCGCAGGCGCTGGGCGGTCAGGGTGAGGAACTGGGCCACACCATCGATCGGCTGGACGACATCTTCCGCGATATCAACGGCGTGATGCCGCAGCTGCAGGACGACATCCACACCTTCGCGACGGTCGCCGACACCTATTCGGACGCGTTGCCGCAGCTGGTGGATGCCTTCGACAATCTGCGCACGCTGAATGCCACCATCGTGCAGAAGCGTTCGCAGTTGGACACGCTGTACTCGGTCCTGACCCCGACGTCGTCGAAGACCGCCGACTTCCTGACGGCCAACCACGACAACATCATCGACATCGCGGCCGATTCGCGGGGCGCGCTGGAACTGCTGGCGACGTACTCGCCGGAATACGCCTGCACGATGAAGAACTTCGCGCAGCTGAAGCCGCGCATCGACAACATCTTCGGCAAGGGCACCGATACCCCGGGCTCGCGCGTGACGATCGAGATCACCAACCCGCGTGGTCGTTATCTGCCGAATCAGGACGAGCCGCGCTGGCTGGACACGAACCGGCCGCCGGCATGTTTCCCCGAATATCCGCTGGGCGTGGACCCCGGTCAGTACCCGACCGGATCGGCCAACGACGGCTCTTACCAGCCGCCGACCCGCAATCCGGGCGACCAGAACATCGGTCAGCTGCCCCCGGCACAGTTCTCGGTCTACGGCGCGCAGAGCGCGACGAGTATGGGTTCGCCCGCCGAACAGCACACCCTGGGTGCGATCTACGGTGCGGCGAACGGGGTTTCGCCCGATCAGGTGCCCGGCTGGGTGAGCCGGATCGGCGCCCCCGCGATGCGTGGAAGTGAGGTGAGTGTGCGATGAAGGCAAAGTTGCGTGGTCTGGGCGGACCCCTGACCAAACTGGGCATCTTCGTGCTCGTGACAGTGCTCGCGACCGCGTTCCTGGCGCTCACCATCGCCAACTATTCCGGCGGCGGCACCGAGTTCAAGGCGCGGTTCAGTGATGTGACGTCGCTGAACAAGGGCGACGAGGTGCGCATCGCCGGTGTACGGGTCGGCAAGGTGACCAAGGTGTCGGTCGTCGACCGCAGCCTGGCCGAGGTGCATTTCCAGCTCACCGACCGGGATTGGCTGCCCGCCTCCACCACCGCGACCATCCGCTACCGCAACCTCGTGGGACAGCGGTACATCGCGTTGGAGCAGGGCGCCGGACAGCAGGGCCGCAAGATCACCGAGGGCGCCACGATTCCGCTGGAGCGGACCAAGCCCGCGCTGAATCTCACCACCCTGTTCAACGGTTTCCGGCCGCTGTTCCAGACGCTGTCGGCCGAGGACGTGAACAAGCTGTCCTACGAGATCATCCAGGTCTTCCAGGGTGAATCGGGCACGATCACCGATCTGGTGCGCAACACCGCGAGCCTGACGAACAAGATCGCCGACAAGGACGCCGTGATCGGCGAGATCGTCAAGAACCTCAACCAGGTGCTGGATGCGGTCAACGCCCGCGACGGACAGCTCAACGATCTGATCGTCAATACCGAGGCGTTGGTCAGCGGGCTCAATGCCGAACGCGGCACGATCGGCTCGGCGGTGCAGTCGCTGGGCAATCTCGCCTCGGCGACCGCCGATCTGCTGGTTCCCACCCGGCCGACCCTGCAGGGTTCGATCGCCGGTCTGAACCAGTTGACCGGGACGCTGAACGATCGCTCCGGCGAGGTGAACCAGGCACTGGAGAATCTGCCGATCAAGATGGAGAAACTGGGCCGGGCGGCCAGCTACGGCTCGTGGTTCCAGTTCTATCTCTGCGGTATCGATATCGTCGCCGGCCCCGGGGTGCAGGATGCGCCGCAATTGAACCTGCCGGCCCAGATGCCGACAGTGAATCAGCCGGTCTACACCAACCCGGCGCCGCGCTGTCACGGGAAGGGTGGCCGCTGATGGAAGACCGGGTTCTCTTCGGCAGGCGCAGCCCGGCGTTCATGGGCGGGCTCGGCCTGTTCATGGTGCTGCTGGTCGCGCTGTCGGCGTTCTTCTTGGACAAGCTGCCGATCATCGGCGCGAGCACCAGCTACACCGCGGAATTCTCCGAGGCGGCGGGCCTGAAAAAGGGTAACGAGGTTCGCATCGCGGGCGTGAAGGTCGGCGATGTGTCCGATGTGCGCCTGGACGGCGACCGCGTGCTGGTCGACTTCCGGACCAAGGACGCGTGGATCGGCGATGCCACCACCGCGTCCATCCAGATCAAGACCCTGCTCGGGCAGAAGTATCTGGCGCTGGATCCCAAGGGTTCCCACCCGGCCGATCCGGACAAGCGAATCCCGTTGTCGCGCACGGTTTCTCCGTACGATGTGGTCGAAGCCTTCAGCGACGCCGCGTCGAGTATCGAGAAGACCGACACCGCGCAGCTGGCCACCAGCTTCCGGGTGCTCTCGGATGCGTTCTCCGGCACCCCGCCGGAGATCCGCGGCTCGATCGACGGCGTCGCCCGGTTGTCGGAGACGCTGGCCAAGCGCGACGAAGAGCTCAAGCACCTGTTCAACGCGACCAACAAGACCACCAAGGTGCTCGCCGATCGCAACGAGCAGTTCGAGCGGTTGCTGGCCAACGGCGGTCAGCTGCTGGCCGAGTTGAACGTCCGCCAGCAGGCTATCTCGCAGCTGCTCAACGGAGCGAAAACCGTTGCCGCCGAATTGAGTGCGCTGGTGCACGACAACGAGCAGCAGATCGGTCCGGCGCTGACCAATCTGAAGAAGTCCATCGACATGCTCAACGACAATCAGCAGAACATCTCCAAGACGCTGAAGCTGGCGGCGCCGTTCTACGGCCTGTACGCCAACGTGCTGGGTAACGGGCGCTGGTTCGACGCGGTGATCGTCAACCTGATCCCGCCGGCGCTGCCGGAGATTCCGGGTAACCGCCCGCCGATCCGCACTCTGGGAGGCAACTGATGCAGGCTGCTCTCGGTAAGGGATCGCGCCGGGATCCGCTGACCGCGATCCGGGAATCCGGCCGCGGCACCAAGATCGCTCTCGCCCTCGGCACGGTCGCCGTGGTGGTCCTCGCCGGTGTGCTGTGGTGGGTGTTCAGCAGTTACAACACCACCAAGATCACCGCCTACTTCGACAAGTCGATCGGCATCTATGAGGGCTCCGAGGTGCGCATCCTCGGTGTCCCGGTGGGCAAGGTCGATTCGGTGACGCCGCAGGGCGATCAGGTGAAGGTCACCATGCACGTCGACCGGAAATACGACATTCCGGCCGACGCCAAGGCCGCTCAGATCACGCCGTCGGTGGTGTCGGACCGCTACATCCAGCTCACGCCCGTCTACAAGGGCGGGCCGAAGATGCCGCGCAACGCCACCATCCCGCGCGACCGCACGGCGACCCCGGTCGAGGTCGACCGGCTGTACAAGAGCATCCAGGAACTGTCGGATGCGTTGGGGCCCAACGGCGCCAACAAGGACGGCGCGGTGAACGAGCTGGTCCGCACCGGTGCGGCGAATCTGACCGGAAACGGCGACGCGCTGGCCAACAGCCTGACCCAGCTCTCGCACGCCGCCCGGTATCTGTCCGATGCCCGTGGTGACATCTTCGACACGATCAAGAATCTGCAGGTCTTCGTGCACACCCTGGCGGTCAACGACCAGCAGGTGCGCGAATTCAACACGCAGCTGGCGGATCTGGCCGGATTCCTCTCCGGTGAGCGGGAAAACCTCGGGCAGGCACTGAATCTGCTGTCGATCGCCCTCGGCGATGTCGCCCGGTTCATCGACAACAACCGGGATCTGGTGGCCGACAACGCCGACGCGCTGACCAAGCTGACCCAGACGCTGGCCGACCAGCGCCAGGATGTGGCGAACGCGCTGCCGGTGCTGCCGCTGGCGCTGAGCAACCTGATCAACATTCACAACGGTGAATCCGGCACGCTGGACATGCGTGCCAACTTCACCGATCTGCAGAACCCGTTCGGCGCCGTCTGCAAGATGCTCGACCTCGGCCAATTGCGGCCGGGCGACCCGAAATTCGATGCGATCAGCCGGCAGATGCGCCCGATTCTGGATCAGTGCAAGGTGATCACCGATCAGATCAAGGACGGTGTGCAGACGCCGTCGCTGGTGTTGCCGTTCGGCATCCTCAGCGGTGAGAACATCCAGAAGACCCCGGCTCCCGGCAGCGTGCCGGGCACCCCGTCGGACCGGCAGCCGCCGTCGCAGCAGGAAGGTGGCCAGCGATGACGCCCTTCGCATTCCGCAGGACGGCCCGCGGACTGGGTGCCGTCGCGGTGGTCGGCGTGACCGCGGTGCTGGTGGGTTCGTGCTCGTCGGACGGTATCTACAGCGTGCCGCTGCCCGGCGGCGCCGATGTGGGTGACCACCCGATGCATATCGACGTGCGCTTCGACGACGTGCTGGATCTGGTGCCGCAGTCGGCGGTCAAGGTCGAGGGTGTGCCGGTGGGGCGGGTGGAGTCCATCGACGTCGCCCCGGACGGCTGGACCGCCAGCGTGCACACGGTGGTCAACTCGTCGGTGAAGCTGCCCGCCAACGCGCACGCCGAGGTGCGGCAGTCCAATCTGCTCGGTGAGAAATTCGTCGAGTTGTCCGCGCCGAAGGACGAGGCCTCGCCCGATCGGTTGAAGGACGGCGCGGTCATCCCCGTCGACCGGACCCGGCACGCGGTCGAGATCGAACAGGTTCTCGGTGCGCTGTCGCTGCTGCTCAACGGTGGTGGCGTGGCGCAGCTGCAGCCCATCGTGGTGGAACTGAACAAGGCGCTGGCCGGCCGGGAGAACCGGGTGCGGTCGCTGCTGGATCAGGCCGACACCCTCATCGACGGCCTCAACCAGCAGGTTGCCGATATCCAGCACGCGCTCGACAGCCTGGGCACGTTGTCCAGCCGGGTGGGGCAGCAGTCCGATCAGATCGGCAAGATCCTCGACGAGCTGCCGGCCGGTATCAAGATTCTCGACGAGCAGCGGCCGCAGCTGATCGGCTTGCTGAAGCAGCTCGACCGGGTCGGTCAGGCGGGCGTCGACGTGCTGGACCGGTCCAAGGACAACCTGATCCGCGATCTGCAGTCGCTGCGGCCGACGCTGCAGGAGCTGGGCCGTTCGGCGCCGGATCTGGTGACCGCCTTCCCCCTCATTCCGACTTACCCGTTCCCGGACGAGGCGATCAAATCGACCTTCGGTGGTTCGGTGAACACCTGGCTGTCGGTGGATACGCAGATCGGCGTCCTGATGTCGAATCTCGGTGTGGGCAAACCGGATCCGGTGTACATCCCGCCGAAGTACGGGCCGCCGGTGCCGGTGGATCCGACCAATCCGTATTACAACGGCAACGGCCCGCGGCCGGGCTGGCCGACGGTATCGCTGGTGCCGCTGCCGCCGACCGTGGTGGCGCCGGCCCCGGCCAAGCCGGGTGACCCGATCGGGTCGATTCTGGATCAGTTGGGAGTGAAGCCGCGATGAGTAGATTGGTGCGCTACCAGCTGGTCGCCTTCGCGGTGATCGCCGTGCTCGGCGTGGTGTTCGTCGGCGCGAAGTACATCCACCTCGACCACATGCTCGGCTTCGGCCAGTATCAGGTGAAGGTGAAGGCGAAGACCACCGCCAACCTGTCCAAGGGCGCCGAGGTGACCTATCGCGGTGTGCCGGTCGGGCGGGTGGACTCGCTCGATGTCACCCCCGACGGCGTGATGATCTATCTGGAGCTGGATTCCGGGAAGCCGAAGGTCCCGGCCGGCGCCAAGGCCGTGATCGCCAACCGCTCGGCGATCGGTGAGCAGTACATGGATCTGGTGCCGGATACGGCGAAGGGGCCCTACCTGCGCGACGGCTCGGTCATCGACGGTGCCGAGACCCCGATTCCGGTCGAGGATCTGCTCGCCAGCGTCAACCACTTCTCGAGCACGACGGATCTGACGGCGTTGAGCACGACCGTCACCGAACTCGGTAAGGCCTTCGACGGACAGGGCGACAACCTGCGCATCCTCGTCGATTCGCTGAACAAGTTCTCCCAGACGGGAATCGGGGCGCTGCCGCAGACCGTGCAGTTGATCCGGGACGCTCAGACCGTACTCGGCACGCAAGCCGATCAGTCTCCGGCGATCCGGACCTTCAGCGACGGCCTGGATCGGCTCGCGGTGCAGCTGCGGGCCAACGATCCCGATATCCGGCGGTTGATCGGCACGGGCGCCGACGCCGGCGACCAGATCGGCAAGCTGCTCGATCAGAGCGCGCAGCCGCTGACCACGGATCTGTCGAATCTGCGGCTGCTGCTGCAGGCGGTGTCGCCGCAGACCTACACGCTGAAGCCGCTGCTGCAGATGCTGCCGCTGCTGTCGGTCGGTGGTTCGGCGACCGCGCCCGGCGACGGTACGACCCACTTCGGCCTGGTGCTGGAAACCAACAACCCACCGGCCTGTACCGTCGGGTACGAGGGAACTCAGCGCATTCTCGACCAGATGAAGGCGCAGAACCCCAATTTCGACGACACCCGTGACGATTTCCCGTTCAACACGGACGCGAAATGCACGGTGCCGTTCGGAAGTCCGACCGACGTCCGCGGCGGCGCGCGTGCGCAGTACGCCGATCCGAATGTCCCGCAGCCGTGGGATTCCAAGCCCAAGACCGATCCGGACAAGCTCAACCTGAGCCCCGTCGCCATCCAGCTGGCCACTCTCATCGGAGTGACTCCGAAGCGGTGAGGCGGGCACGGAGGCAAGTCCGGAAAACCGACGACGCTAGGGTGTCGCTGTGAGTTCTGATCTGCCCAACCCCTCCTCGCAACCTGCGGTGGAGCCGCCGGACGATGCCGAAAAGGCGGTAGCTGATCCGTCGCCGGCCGCCGCCCGGCCCAGCTCCTCGACGCTACGCACGGTCGTGACCTCGGTCGCGGCGGTGTGGCTGGTGGCGGCCCTGGTGCTGGCGGCCTGGTTCGGCGCCGGCTGGGTGCGCGCGATGTGGTTCACCGACGGTCCGCGCGCCGATGCGCGCGATACCGCGCTGGATGCGGCCCGGCAGGCGGCGATCAACCTCACCTCGATGAATCCCAGCGATGTCGAGGGGTCGATCACCACCATGCGGTCCTCGATGACCGGCGACATGCTGACCCAGCTCAACGAGAACCACGACCGCATCAAGGATGCCGCCGAGAAGTCGAAGACCAAGATCGACAGCAAGGTGCTGGGCGCGGCGCTGAGCTCGCTGGACAGTGAGCGCGACAAGGCCTCGGCGATCGTGGTGCTGAAACTCACGCAGACCGCGCCCAACGTTCCGGTGCAGTCCTTCCGGGCCACCTGGACGCTGGATATGAAGAAGGACGGCGACACCTGGAAGGCCGAGCAGGCCAATTCGCTCGGCCAGCTGGTGTCGCTGGACACCCCCGGTCCCGCCGGGGCGGCACAGCCGCCCGCGAACGGAAACGCCGCGCCGGCGCCGGCGCCCGCGAATCCGTCCGAGGCGCCCGCCCCCCAGCCGGGATCGTAGGAGAGGTACACCGATGGCATCCCGTCCGCCGATCAACAAGGTTTCCCCCCGGCTCACACCCGGCGATCGCTCGTCCGACGCCGCCGATCGCACGATCCGGCGTCGCGGCGCGGCCGATCGCGCCGCATCCGGCGGGAAGTCCGCCAAGCCCGCCGGTAAGCCCGCCAAAGCCAAATCACGCACCAAGACCGTGCGCGCGGGTGCCGCGGGCACCCGCCCGGCCCCGCCGGTGGCGTCGCGCCGGCCCCGGAAGTTGCCCCGCCCCGGCCGGCTGCCGCGTCCCGCATTGGCCACCTGGGGTCTGGCCGCGGGACTGATCGTGGCGAGCCTGCTGCTGACGGCGTTCGCCGTGGTCGCGGCCTTCAAGCCGGGGGTGGACGACGGCAACAAGGCCTTCGTCGACACCAAGGCCACCCAGGAAGTGACCGCAGCTGCCGACAACGCGCTCAAAACGGTCTATTCCTACGACGTGAAGACCGTCGGCGGCTACAAGGACGCCGTGCACAAGGTCGTCACAGGCAAGATGCGCGGCGATTTCGACAAATTCGCCGATACGACGATCTCCGCGATCCAGCAGGCGCAGTCGACCGCGCAGGCCACCCCCGATCCGATCGGTGTGACTTTGCTCACTGATGATCGGGCGGAACTGCTGGTGAATCTGACCGTCAGCGCGACCAAGAACGGCGCTCCGCAGGAGAGCGCCTCGGGTCCGATCGTGTTGCACATGCAGAAGGTGGACGGTCACTGGCTGGCGAGCGAGATCGCCGACCGTTGAGTGGCCCAGACGGATTCGGAAGTATGTTCGAGCCCGTCACCTGCGGAATCTTCCCAGCTCAGCGGCGGATATTCGCCCGCGTGACGGTGTGATTCGCCAGCGCCACAGGGGATCTCGCAGTTATCGAGGTGGTCTCGCCACTTGACGACTTACGTCCGAACCGTCACGCTATTCACAACAGCGGCAGCTGTGACAGGGTCGAGTACCCAGGTCGAGGCGCCGCCGGAGACTCGAACGCAGCCAGCGGAAGCGGGTCCGGCGCGCCGAACATCCGGAACTCGGTTCGGATGGTACTTTGACACCCCTTCTTCGTGGGTGTAGGTTTGGACTTTGCGCTGGCTGCCTCCTGTCCATTCCTTGATCGCATCACGAAAGTTCCACCGTTGAGGTGTTACTTCCGTTGTTTGCTGTTCGGGTTTTGTCCGGGTTGTAACCAGCAGAACTCGTAGCAGACAAGCGACGGTCGCTTGGTGTCTTGTACGTACAGGCACCGGGCGACGCGCGTGAGGTGCTGGAAGGACGCATCTTGGCAGTCTCCACCCAGACCAAGGCCGGTATTCCCGGAGCCCCGAAGCGGGTGTCTTTCGCGAAGATTCGTGAGCCCTTGGAGGTTCCGGACCTTCTCGATCTACAAACCGAATCGTTCGCGTGGCTGGTCGGTGCCCCCGATTGGCGTGAGCGGGCCATCGCCCGGGGCGACGCCAGCCCGGTCGGTGGGCTGGAGGAGGTGCTCGAGGAGCTCTCGCCGATCGAGGACTTCTCCGGTTCGATGTCCCTGTCCTTCTCCGATCCGCGCTTCGAAGAGGTCAAGGCCTCGATCGATGAGTGCAAGGACAAGGACATGACCTACGCGGCGCCGTTGTTCGTGACCGCGGAGTTCATCAACAACAACACCGGTGAGATCAAGTCTCAGACGGTCTTCATGGGTGATTTCCCGATGATGACCGACAAGGGGACGTTCATCATCAACGGCACCGAGCGCGTGGTCGTGTCGCAGTTGGTGCGTTCGCCGGGTGTGTACTTCGACGAGTCCATCGACAAGGGCACCGAGAAGACGCTGCACAGCGTCCGTGTCATCCCGTCGCGCGGTGCGTGGCTGGAATTCGATGTCGACAAGCGCGACACCGTCGGTGTGCGTATCGACCGCAAGCGTCGTCAGCCGGTCACCGTGCTGCTGAAGGCGCTGGGCATGACCACCGAGGAGATCACCGAGCGTTTCGGTTTCTCCGAGATCATGCTGTCGACCCTGGAGAAGGACAACACCGCCGGCCAGGACGAGGCGCTGCTCGACATCTACCGCAAGCTGCGTCCGGGCGAGCCGCCGACCAAGGAGTCCGCGCAGACCCTGCTGGAGAACCTGTTCTTCAAGGAGAAGCGCTACGACCTGGCTCGTGTGGGCCGCTACAAGGTCAACAAGAAGCTGGGCGTCAACGCCGGCGAGCCGATCACCGGTTCGACGCTGACCCGCGAGGACATCGTCGCCACCATCGAGTACCTGGTGCGTCTGCACCAGGGCGACAACTCGATGACCGTGCCCGGCGGCGTCGAGGTCCCCGTCGACGTCGACGATATCGACCACTTCGGCAACCGTCGCCTGCGTACCGTCGGCGAGCTGATCCAGAACCAGCTGCGCGTCGGCCTCTCGCGTATGGAGCGGGTCGTGCGTGAGCGCATGACCACCCAGGACGTCGAGGCCATCACCCCGCAGACCCTGATCAACATCCGCCCGATCACGGCGGCGATCCGGGAGTTCTTCGGCACCTCGCAGCTGTCGCAGTTCATGGACCAGAACAACCCGCTGTCGGGTCTGACCCACAAGCGTCGTCTGTCGGCGCTGGGCCCGGGTGGTCTGTCCCGTGAGCGCGCCGGCCTGGAAGTCCGCGACGTGCACCCCTCGCACTACGGCCGCATGTGCCCGATCGAGACCCCGGAAGGCCCGAACATCGGCCTGATCGGTTCGCTGTCGGTGTACGCGCGGGTCAACCCGTTCGGCTTCATCGAGACCCCCTACCGCAAGGTGGAGAACGGCCGCGTCACCGACGAGGTCAAGTACCTGACCGCCGACGAGGAGGACCGGCACGTCCGGGCCCAGGCGAACTCGCCCGTCGACGCCGACGGCAACTTCCTCGACGACCGCGTGCTCGCCCGCCGTGGTAACGAGGAGATGGAATTCGTCTCCCCGGCCGAGGTCGATTACATGGACGTCTCCCCGCGCCAGATGGTGTCGGTGGCGACGGCGATGATTCCGTTCCTCGAGCACGACGACGCCAACCGCGCCCTGATGGGCGCGAACATGCAGCGTCAGGCCGTGCCGCTGATCCGTTCCGAGTCGCCGCTGGTCGGCACCGGTATGGAGCTGCGTGCCGCGGTGGACGCCGGCGACGTCGTCGTCAACGAGAAGCCGGGTGTGGTGGAAGAGGTTTCGGCCGACTACATCACCGTCATGCACGACGACGGCACTCGTAAGAGCTACCGGATGCG
>NZ_LZMK01000106.1:0-732 GCF_001665865.1 Nocardia sp. 852002-20019_SCH5090214
CAGATGCTCGGCGAATTGCCGAACAAATGCCGCCAATTCGAGGTCGTCGGCGGTGTCGGCGTAGGTCTGGATGAGGTTCGCGGCGTCGCTGACCTGTGACGCGACCCGGTAGCCGCGGTCGAGGTCGGATGACAACAACTCCCGGCGCTCTGGACTCATCATTCAATTCCCTCCCGCATTGCGCCGTGGGCGCTTTCTAACCAAATGTGTTGCACGACGGCATGCCTCGACGATGTGGCAGCCGAAACGCATATACCCCTTTGTATTCATGACCGGAGTCACACCGGATTGTGTGTTTGCGGCCTGTATGCGCTTGCGATCTAGCTCTAGCATTGTGGGCACAGTGCAGGGGGTCAATGGTTGCAGCGGCCACAACTTGTGGCCGGTTGCTCCACACGATCGACGGGGAGGTAAGACCGTGACGGTACCGGCGAGGTTCGGAAACCTGGGAGCGTTCGTCGAAAAGCGCAGGAAGCAGCTGGATTTGGATCGAGCCGAGCTGGGCCGGCGGGTCGGGCTGGCAGCGGGAACGATCAAGGCGATAGAGCGCGATGAGCGTCGGCTCGTCGACGACAACCTCCGAAAAGTGCTGGGAGCGCTTGAAATTCAGGAGAACAACGTCCGGCTTCTGGTTTCGGCGAAGGAGGGTCGGCTTCGGTCCGACGACAGTGCACCCTGTGACCTGGAGCTTCGCGCTATCGAGGCGATCACGGTGCCGGTGTTCATCCTCAA
>NZ_LZMK01000107.1:0-10095 GCF_001665865.1 Nocardia sp. 852002-20019_SCH5090214
CGCCACCCGCGCATCCTCGAGCACCTCGACCTGGTTCGAGAACAGCCATTTCAGCACCGAGCGCCGGGCAGGTTCCCGGAACGTCGGCGCCAACCGGCCGCCACCCACCTCCGTACCTGGCGCGGCCGAATTCGCCCACCCTATCGGCGAGTGGGAGCACGCCGAACGACTGCGGACCGCGATCGACGAATTGGCCCGGGATGCCCGGATCACCGTTGTCGGTGGCGGTCCCACCGGCATCGAAACCGCCGCCGAACTGGCTGATCAGGGCCGCGCCGTCACGCTGGTGGGTGGCGGCCGGTTGGCGCCGACGTTCCGGGAACCTGCCCGGCGCTCGGTGCTGAAATGGCTGTTCTCGAACCAGGTCGAGGTGCTCGAGGATGCGCGGGTGGCGAAGGTGTGGCCGGACGCGGTGACATTGGCGGATGGCACGGTGCTGGCCGGCGCTCTCACGATCTGGACCGCCGGATTCGGTGTGCCGGATCTCGCTGCCGACAGCGGCCTGCCCGTCGATGCGCTGGGCCGGCTACTCACGGATGAGACACTGACCAGCGTGGGCGACGATCGCATCATCGCGGCCGGTGACGCTGCCGCACCCTCGGGCCGGCCGCTGCGTATGAGCTGCCAGGCCGCCGCGCCGCTGGGTCTGCACGCCGCCGATACCGTCCTGGCACGCATCGCCGGCACCCGTCCCGGCGTGCTGAACATCGGGTTCATCGGCACCGGTATCAGCCTGGGCCGCCGCGCCGCGGCGGTGCAGTTCACCCACCGTGACGACACGGCCGGAAAACTTCACCTCGGCGGTCGCTGGGGTGTCCCGATCAAGGAGGCGGCGAGTAATGGTGCGGTGACGGGAATTCGGAAGGAAGCCCGCAAACCCGGCTCGCTCTCGATCTACAAGGGTGCCGGAAACCGGCACCCGCTGCCGGCGGCGGAGAACGTCACGCGATGACCGCCACTACCGAACACGCCGAGCGGTTCACCTTGCTGCGACCGCTGTTGTTCACGATCGCCTACGAAATCCTGGGCTCCGCGACGGAATCCGATGATGTGCTCCAGGACAGCTACTTGCACTGGTCCCGGGTGGATCTCGCGATCGTGCGGGATACCAAATCGTATCTGGCACAACTGGTGACTCGGCAGGCTCTCAACGCGGTACGGGCCGGTTCCCGCCGACGCGAGGACTACGTCGGTCCGTGGCTGCCCGAGCCGCTGCTGATCAGCGAACAGGATGCGGTCAGCGATGTGGTGCTCGCCGAATCGGTATCGATGGGGATGCTGGTGCTGCTCGAAACGCTCACTCCGGATGAGCGCGCGATCTTCGTGCTGCACGAGGTATTCGGCTTCGCCTACGACGAAATAGGTTCGGCGATAGGCAAATCCGCGACCGCGGTGCGCCAGATGGCCTACCGTGCCCGTGCCCACGTCCAAGCGCGACGCAACCGATTCGGGCCTGTCGACTCCGCCCGCACCGCCGATCTCACCGAACGGTTCCTGGCCGCGGCGACCACCGGCGACCTGTCCGGACTGCTGGCGCTACTCGCACCCGATGTCGCCTTCACCACCGACAGCGGAGGCAAGGTCAGCGCGGCCGGCCCGCGGGCGCGGGGAGCGCAGGATGTGGCCACCATTGTGATCGACGTATTCCACATGGTCGGACGGGTGCCCGGCCTGCGGCTCGAGTCGGCGACCTACAACCACACCCCTGCGATCGCGATCTACGACGGCGATCGACAGGAGGCCGCCTGCCTACTCGACAGCGCCGAGGGCCGGATCACCAACCTCTACATCATCCGAAATCCGGACAAACTCGCGACCCTCGCGGTCCCGCGCGCCATCACGCGCAGCGACCCGACCGTGCACAGGCCATAACGCGCCCCGGCCGGCGCCCATCCTGGGCGGGACGGCCGGCTCGGTTCGTCCACGTCGGTCGGTTACCACTCTGCCAAGTGGCGCAGGGATATCCGTTCACCCGGTTCCGGTTGGCGCTCTTACGATTTGCGCACCTTTCGCGCGTCAAGGCCGTGTGGCGACCACCTCGGACGCGACCTCGAGGAAGTTCAGGTCGGTGACGGCCGGAACCAGAATGAACTCGTCGCACCCGGCCCGCTCCGCGCCGTCGAGAATGCCGGCGAGCGCCTCGGGACTCGACGCCCGCGCCGACGCGGCGACGATGTCGGCCAGGTCGGGTCCGAGGAAGCCGAGGTAGCGGGCGGTGAAGGAGCGCAGCGCCTCGGACGCGTCGGTGACGCCCAAGGCGGTGAAGCAGCCGCTGACCTTGCGCGGGGGCGTCGTACGACCGGCCTCGGCCCAGCATCGGTCGGCGAGCTCGCCTACCTTGGCGATCTCCTCGGCGTCGCCGGAGATGCTGAAGCCGGAGATGCCGTCGGCCCACCGCGCCGCCCGGCGCATCGCCTTGGGCCCCATCGCGCCGGCGAGAATGATCGGCCCATCCGGCTGCACGCACGCCGGCCCGATCGGGTCCGCGCCCTCGAACGGGGGCTCGCCGGCCAGCAGTGACTTCAGCTCGGCGACCTTGTCGTCGAGTCGCTGGTGCCGTCGCTCGAATTCGGCGCCGAGAGCGCGGTAGTCGTGCTCGCGAGCGCCGACGCCGACGGCTACCTCGAGACGGCCGTTCGCGAGCTGGTCGAGGGTGCCGATCTGCTGGGCGACCATCGCCATCGGATGCTGTGGGAGCACCCAGAGGTTCGCCAGGACCTGCACTCGCTCGGTGACCGCGGCGCAGGCGCCCAGCGTCGCGACCATCTCCGGATTCGAGAACGTCACCCGCTCACCCACGGAGACGCTCGAAAACGGACCCGCGTCGATTCGCCGGGCCCAATCGAGCGTCGTACCCGGCCCGTAGCCGGGAGCCATCTGCGGAAGTGCGACACCGATCTTCATGGGGCGACCCTTTCAGACCCACCCGGCCCCGGTCACGCGATCCCCGATATCGCTCCGGAGCTTCACATGCGGTTCGTCCTCGACCGCGGCCGGCGCCATGGCGTTCGCAACACGACTCACGCGACCGGTCCCGGCAGAAGGCGCTCTTCCAGGGCGTCGCGCGGGATAGTAGGCCATCCGAAGTGATTGGCTCACAAGGCTTTACAGCGCATACCCCTGACATGTCAGGATGGGGCGCATGACTTCGATTCCGGAAGGCCATGCATTCACCGCTGATCCGGCCGCGGTGAGCGGCTACGACAGCATCGCCGAGGGGTATGCGGCCGAAAACGAGACCGGCCTCCTGCACGCGTACTACAACCGGCCCGCGATCGTGGAGCTCGCCGGGAATGTGTCCGGGCGGCGGATCCTCGATGCCGGCTGCGGCTCGGGTCTCCTGTTCGCCGCGCTGCGCGACCGTGGCGCCGTCGTGACCGGCATCGACGCGAGTGCCCGGATGCTGGAGCAGGCCCGGCAGCACCTCGGCGCCGACGCGGATGTGCGAGTCGCCGACCTGGCCGATCCGCTGCCCTTTCCCGACGACGCGTTCGACGATGTCGTCGCGTCTCTGGTCTTGCACTATCTGCGAGATTGGGGACCGACTCTCGCCGAGTTGCGACGAGTGCTGGTCCCCGGCGGCAGACTCCTGGTCTCGGTCGAGCATCCTTTCGCCAACTTCCTCGGGCAGCGCCTGGCCGGTGACCCGACCAACTACTTCGAGGTCCGCAACCGGATCGAGGAATGGACCATGGGCGGCCGGACCGCCCGACTGAGCTTCTGGGACCGGCCATTACACGCGATGACCGACGCCTTCACCGCAGCGGGATTCCGCATCGGCGTCATCAGCGAACCCCCGGCCCTGCCCGCCGCCCGCGACCTGATCCCCGAGGTGCTCGGCGAGAGCACCGACAACAGATTCCTGTGCTTCCTGTTCTTCGTCCTGCGCGCCGACTGACAACCGCAGCCTCGGGCGCGGCCGGTCCTGGATGTCCGGACGATGCCCGCATTCTCGACCGGGATCCCCGCGCGCAGGGACTGGCACCCACCCCAGCGTGCCTCTAAAATAGAGGCATGGTCGAAAGTCTCATCCTGCCGGTGTGGCAATCGAAAGACACCACGCAACTGCCGGCCTTACTCGCCGAAGGCGTGACCTTCTCGAGCCCGGTCGCCGACTACCACGGGCGCGCCCGCGCGGCACATCTGCTGGCCACGATCGCGACGGTGCTCGACTCGGTGCAGCAGACGCGGCAGTGGACCGACGGGCAGCAACGGATATTCGCCTTCACCGCCCGATTCGCCGACCAGGAACTCCAGGGTGTGTTGCGGGAAGAACTCTCCGAGACCGGCAGCTTGACCCACGTGACACTGTTCCTGCGACCGTATCGGGCATTGCGCGCGGCCATCGCGGAAATGGCACGGCGGCTGGAAGATTCGCCCCCGCCGCAGGCGGCATGACCGTGGCGGCCGAAACGCCGCGTCCGGGGCGCCCGGTGCGCGGATCGACCACCGGGCGCCCGATCATGGCGCTGTTCGATCTGCTCGGGCGGCGCTGGGTGCTGCGGGTGATCTGGGAACTCGATCAGGCCCCGGGTCCGCTCACCTTCCGCGAACTGCGCACCGCATGCGGCGACCTCTCCTCGAGCGTGCTGACCCGCCGGCTGTCCGAACTCACCGAGGCGCGCCTGGTCGAACATCACGAGGGTTATCGGCTGACCCGCGCCGGGCGCACACTCGTCGAGCGACTCACACCGCTGACGCAATGGGCGACGGAGTGGCGCATGACGATGGACGAGTAGCCACTCCGGGCCGGAGGGCAGCGGTAACGCTCATTCGGATACCGCACCGGGCCGTCGAGGTCACGCCGGAATCCTCGAACCAGCCTTCACGTATCAAAAAAGATTTATGAGACGGGCGGGCCGTCGTCGGAAGTTGTGAGGTTCCGATAGACGGTCGCACGGGACACGCCCAGGCTCGCGGCGATCTCGTCGACGGTACATTCGCCGGAATCGCGCATTCGCCGAGCGGTTTCGACCATCGCGGGGGTCATCGCACCCGGTCGGCCGCGACCGGTCCGGCGCCGCGAGATGTCGGCGGACCGCCCGGACGCGCGAGCAGTGACACGGGACGGCGCCCCACCCAGCAGTCGCTGCACCCCATCGAGAATAGCTGCGCGTAAACGCTTTTCACTCTGGTCGGCAAAGAACACCACCGGATCACTGAGCGCCGCGTAGATCTGCGCGGCCCGGACCCGGGCGGTGAAATCCGCGTCGGGGCCGGCGAGCAATGCCTGCGCGGTCAGGGCGATGTCACGCAGCCGCTGGTAGGTGGCAGTATCGGCCGACAGCGCCTGGTCCTGCATATGTATCCGCAGCAATGGCCGATGCTGGAGCCAGGTATCGATGAGCCCTTCGGCCACTGCCCACCGTCGCGCGTCCGGATCCCGGATGGATCGGACCGATTCGAGCATGGCCTCGGTGTCTGCGAGCAATGGTTCGACCAAGGCGACGACGATGTCGCTCTTGCTCGGAAAGTGATAGAGCACAGCCGTTTTGGTCAGTCCGACCTGCTCGGAGATCTCCCGCACGGAGACGGCGTGGTAGCCGCGCTCGGCGAACATCACCAGCGCGGTGCGCAGGATTCGAGCACGCGAATCGTCGGTCACGATCCCGATCCTATCCCTTGACTGACCGACGGTCAGCACCTTATCGTTGAGACCTGACCAATGGTCAGTATTTTTGCGACAAGGAGGACGCGGTGAAGAACGAGCGGATTCTGATTTCCGGCGCCGGTATCGCCGGACAGGTGTTGGGGTACTGGCTGGCACGGCACGGATTTCGGCCCACCGTGGTGGAACGGGCACCCCGGTTGCGGACCGGCGGCCAAGGGGTCGATATCCGCGATCAGGCGATCGACGTGGCCGAGAAGATGGGGATCATGGCGCGTGTGCGGGATTCCGCGGCCGACGTCGCGGGAATGAGATTCGTCCGCGCCGACGGACGCGACCTCGCTCGGATCGACATGCAGGGAATCAAGGAGAAGTACGGCAGCACCGAGGCGGAGATCATGCGTGGCGATCTCGTCCGGATCCTGCACGACATCACCGCCGACAACGTCGAGTACATCTTCGGCGACTCCATCCGCGGGCTCGAGCAAGACGCCGACGGTGTCACCGTCACCTTCGAGCATGCGCCGACGCGACGCTTCGACCTGGTGATCGGAGCCGACGGCCTGCACTCGGCGGTCCGGCGACTGGCCTTCGGCCCGGAGTCCGACCACGTGCGGCACATGGACCACTACTTCGCCTTCGGTAACACCGACTCGGCGTTGGGACCCGACCGGTGGATGACGGTCTTCAATACGCCGGGACACTTCGCCGGGATCTACCGCTCGGGCAACCACACACAGGCCAAGGCGTACCTCATGTTCCGCAGTCCGCGGCGCGATATCGACCCGCGCGACCAGGAGGCGGCGCGGGCGCTGCTCGCCACCGAGTTCCGTGGCGAAAACGCTTGGCACGTGCCGGAATTGCTGCAGGGCGTACTCGCCGATCCCGACGCCTACATCGACACGCTCGGCCAAGTTCGCATGAATTCCTGGTCGATCGACAGGGTCGCGCTGGTCGGCGACGCCGCCTACTGCGCGTCTCCGGCCTCGGGCGCCGGGGCCGAACTGGCGTTGATCGGCGCCTATCGGCTCGCGGGTGAACTCGCAGCGGCCGGCGGCGACCATCGCATCGCCTTCCACCGGTACGAGCGGGCCCACCGGCCGTTGGTCGACCGCAAACAAAAGATCGGCCCCAACCTGCGACTGATGGCCCCCAAAACGCGGGTCGGCATCGCCGTGCGCAACCTCATCACCCGCCTGCCGCTCCTGGAATCGATGGCCGGAATGGAACGCATCATGGCGCCCAAGTCCGTCGAGCAGCTCCCCGACTACAGGCCGCCGGCAGCGACGATCGCGGAATGAACCGCTTCGGCGCACGGTGCCATCGCGGTTCGCCTCGCGCCCGCTGGTCCCTCGTCGACGCCGGCCGAGTTCAGCCGGAATCAGGAATCTTTGTCCTTGCGAAGTTCGTCCGGTGGTTTGTTCTCGGTGACCTGCTCGTCGACCGAGTCGGCGAAGGCGGTACCGGCGACCATGCCGTCGGTACCGGGTACGACGACGCTGGCCCGGGCGCCGGGCTCGTAGATCTTGTCCAGCCGGTCGGCTTCCTTCTTGGCCCGCTCGCGGGTTTCCCGATCCGGTTCCGGCGCGGCCGTCTCGGCGGGCTTGGCGGTCGACTCCGAGGCATCCGATGTGTTCTCTGTCATAGTGGCGTGATTCCCGCCCGTCCCGCTCTTACACGGGCTCTGCGATCATCGCGGTCGGCGTTCGACATCGGTCCGGTGTGGCGCGGCGTGTGGCATCCGCCTGCGAACCTCGCAACCGGGCCCGTCCGCGACATCGACCGGCGAAGTGCCCCGTCGGACTACCCGCAGCCTGTGCCGGCATCGCGGCGCCGAGTGCGCGCCGGCACGACCTCGCGCGAGCCCCGGGCACCGTGCTGCACCCGCACATGATGCCGGTCCCGTAGGGCGCCGAGCCGGCTCGAAAGTCCGGACCATACTGCGCACGTCCTGCGATGACGCATAACGCGCACACCGCAGCGACTATTCGGGCTTGCGACTGGTGAAGTCGAAGGATCCGCTGTCGATGCCCCAGGAGATGATCCGTTCGGGGATGATGCGGATGATCGCGCGTTCCTGGGGCGCGAACGGAGGCTCCTCGTCGTCGAGCGCAACGGCCGTGCCGCGCACCTCGATGCCGCGAATTTCGTAGGGCTCCAACGACACCTGCTGGTCGACGACGAACGACACGCGGCTGCCCGCCTCGACATTGCGATATTTCCGGCTGGCGCGCATGCGCATACCGCCGATGTCGATGGTGCCGTCGGCGTTCACCCGATAGCTGGTCGGGTTGTTCTGCACGACGCCGTCGGGTGACACCGTGGCGAGGCGGCCGATTCCGGCCTCGGCGAGGAACTTCTGCTCGTTGATGGTGAAGGTCATGTCGATTACTCCTCGGTGAACTCGAATCACGGTGCGCCCCCGGCGATCAGCCGGAAGTTGTCGGTGGCGCCGAGCGTCAGCGATCCGGCTCCCCTACCGAAATCTATCAGCGCTAGCGACTAGAGCGACGGTAACATCAAATTCGATAGATTGTCTAGTGTTGCTAGATTTCAGTCCGTGGGCACGGGTTTACGCTCGAATCAACAAGCTCCACAGGCTGTTCCGCCCGAGCGAATACAACGACCTCGGCAGCACCGATGAATTCTGCGCGGCCCCGCCGTCGACACCACTGGATACCGACAGCACTGGGCCCGTCCCAGCGCGGGAACAAGCACAGGGAGGCAACGATGGGCACTCACGGACCCGAGCGGGGGCAGACGAACCGTTCAGTGATCGGCACAGGTGTGCAGGGGGCGCTGTGAGCGGCACTCGAGTGTTGGTGACGGGGGCGAGCATCGCCGGGCCCGCGCTGGCCCACTGGCTCGTCCGGAGGGGCGCCGAGGTGACCGTGGTGGAGCGGGCGCCCGGACTGCGACCCGGCGGTCAGGCCGTGGACGCGCGCGGAGTGACCAAAGAGGTCATCCGGCGGATGGGACTCGACGCGGCGGTTCGCGCCGCGCGCACCGAGACCGCCGGCGCGTACACCGTGGACGCGAACGGCACAGTGCTGGAGACCTTTCGGGCGGACGACGACGGCGGCGACGGTTACATCTCCGAGATCGAAATTCTGCGAGGGGACCTGTCCCGGGTGCTCTACGACGACACCCGCGACGGTGCCGAATACCTCTTCGGCGATCGGATCGCCGAACTGACCCAGGACGCGGACGGGGTCGACGTCGTCTTCGCGGGCGGCGATCAGCGGCGCTTCGACCTGGTGATCGGGGCGGACGGACTGCACTCGGCGTTGCGCGCCATGGTTTTCGGCCCGCGCGAGCAGTTCATCCGTCACCTCGGGCAGGCACTGGCCTTCTACACCGTGCCCAACGAGTTCGGGCTCGAGCGCTGGCTGATCGATTATCAGGAGCCCGGGCGGTCCGCCGGTCTGCGACCCATCCCCGACGCCACCAAGGCCATGGCCATGTTCTCCTTCACCGCCGCCGACCTCGACGTCGACTACCGCGACGTCGAGGCCCAGAAGCGCCTGCTCCGAGAACGGATGGCCGGCATGGAGTGGTTGACTCCGCGCATTCTCGCGCATCTGGACGACAGCCCGGACTTCTATCTCGACCAGGTCGCCCAGGTGGTGATGGACCGATGGTCCAGCGGTCGGGTGGGGTTGCTCGGGGACGCGGCGTTCAGCTCCTCACCGCTGTCCGGGCAGGGCACCGGCCTGGCCCTGGTCGGCGCCTACCTGCTGGCCGGAGAACTGGCGGCCGCCGACTGGGACCCGAAAATCGGATTCGCCCGCTACGAGGAACAGATGCGCCCGTACGTCGAGGCCAACCAGGAAATCGGCCGATTGCACGCCCGCAGCCGTGAGGTCCCCACGCCCGATTCCGAGCCGAGCCCCGATTTCACCGGCGAATGGTTCGCCGACCTGATCGAACGCGCGCTCAACGGCGTCGAGCTGCCCGGCTACGCGGGTGTGCCCGACTCCGGGATCACGGCCACACCGCCGACCACCTCAGCTGCCGGACCCCGGTAGGCCCCCGCCGAGTGGGGAACGAATGCCTGATCTGTGATAAGCATCGTGGCGTCGGACGTCTGGTCGGTCCGGTGATCTACGCCGATGATCTGGTGGTGGTGACGCACCGTCCGCTGTCCGAGGGTTCACCGATGCCTGGCTACCTGTTCGTCGAAACTGTCCGTCACGCACCGACTTTGGCCGATCTGAACGACGCCGAAGGCGCCGCGATCGGGTGGGCGGCTCGCCGGGCCGCCGTCGCCCTGCGGGCCGAGCTTGCCCCCGAATTCGTTTTCTCTGCGGTTACCGGCCGCAGCGTTGCGCACTTTCATCAGCATGTCTTCGTTCGCCCGCAAGGCACCCCCGATTGTGTGAACTGGTTCGGCATCGACTCGTGGGACAGCGGTCCGTGGATCGAGGAGTCCGCTCTGATTCCGTTGTGCGAGCGCCTCTCCGCCCACTTCGGGCCGGCTCTGCGGG
>NZ_LZMK01000108.1:0-1980 GCF_001665865.1 Nocardia sp. 852002-20019_SCH5090214
TTCTCCTGCGGCGGCGAAGCGGGAGTAGCGAGCGCAGATGGCGTTTCCCGCGAGCATCACCATCGTCTGTGTCCTGTTTAGCCTCGTTCCGGGGTGGTTGTATCTTCGGCGGCTTGAGCGGATCCGTCCGGCATCGAAGGCAACCGGCCTCAACGAGCTCCTGCAGGTGCTGGCGGTGGGGCTGTCGACAACGGGACTGGCGGCGCTGATCGTGATCCTGCTGCCTCCCGACTGGCTCCTTGATCCGGTCGCGCTGGTAAAGGGCGGTAGGGCCTACGTCTTGTCACATCTTCGGCGGGTCGCGGTGTCGGTCACGGCCACATTCCTGCTTGCGATCGGTATCGCCTATCTCTTCTCATGGGTTCGGTCCATCGGTGGGCCCAGAGGGTTCGACACTCTCGGGAGCCCCTGGGTCGATGCCTTCAATGCGTCACCAAAAGGCCAGGCCCCCTGGCTGATCGTAGAGATGGCTGACGGCCGGTTGGTCGAGGGCTGGCTCAAAGCATATGACCCTGATAAGGACCCCAAGTCCGACATCGTCTTGCAGGGCCGCATCCATATAACCCCGCCAGATGGCGAACGCTCCGAATTGGTCAAAGTCAACAGATACATCGTGGTCGGCGACCAGATCGTCTCGGTTCAGATCTGTGACGCGGATGTTCTGCCCGATCCCTCTAAGTGGCGGGGGTGGCGGGAGGAGATCTGTAGCAAGCTCCGATGTACGGGCGAGGCGGAAACCGGAGGAAATACGCCTCCTCCTCCGGGCAAAGAGTCGAACGGCCTCGACGGCGGAGGCGAAGCTGAGGACTCTAGCCAGAAACCTGCCGATTAACAGCCGATAGCCGCGGTTCAGCCGGATGTCCCGGCTGAACCGCGGCGGACGCGCCTGAAATCCCACTGGCATGCCGATCCGCTCGACCTGGCCAGCCGATCTCACGGACTCCCCTCGCTGGCCCGCGGGACGGCAGCAGTTCGTCCCCGTCGGGGTGGTGACGCAACGGCGCACACGACCGAGCCCGAGACCAGCGCTGTCGGCCGCCCGAATAAGGAGTGGAGCCGGGCCAAGACAGTGCGGTTGGATGACAGCCTGCGGCGGGCCGCCGCCTGGTCCGCGAACACGGATGCCCGAGGAGTGGACGATGCCGATCGCCGTGCTGCGAGGCGTGACTCTGGACTGCGCCGATCCCCGGGCTCTGGCCCGGTTCTACCGAGAGCTGACAGGCATGCGGCTCGGCTATGACGCTGACGAGTTTGTCGCCCTCACCGATGGTTCGGGTTGCGACCTGGGCTTCCAACAGGTCGACGGATACCGAGCCCCGCGGTGGCCCGGTCAGGACGCGCCGCAGCAGTTGCACCTGGACCTCAGGGTCGAGGACCTCGACGCGGCGGAGAAGTTGGCGCTGGGGTTCGGCGCGGTCAGGCCGGACCACCAGCCGGGCGGCGACCGGTGGCGAGTGCTGCTCGACCCGGCCGGTCACCCGTTCTGCCTGGTCGTCGGCTGACAGCAGGAGGATCTTGCCACCGCAACCCCTCGGGTGGTGTCGAAATTCGCGGATACCAACACCTTCCGCGCTGGGACCTGCGAAGAGGGCCCCGGCACTCGGTCCGTCGGGCCCTCGTGCTGACCGTAGAAGACTGCGATCGATCGTGCCGGGAAAGGGCGAAGTTTCACGTGCTCACGTGGTTAGTGGGTGACCGGTACCGGATCCTTCACGAGGGCGAGCGACGCAGCGGGGGAGCCGGTGTGAGTCGCGGCGTCGGTGCAGGGCACCAGGAGGTAGTTGGCGACTACGGCCCAGAAGGTGCGCCGATCGATGATGTCGAAGTCCCAGTCCTCGACCAAGCGGTGCAGGGTGGTCACGATGGCGGGAACGTCGAAGTCGGTGGCCTGTGCGGCGCCGGTGGACTCGACGAGGCCGGTGACGTATTTGGTGGCGGTTTCCATCGTGAACATCTGTTCTCCAGATCTGCGCGGCGCGA
>NZ_LZMK01000109.1:0-627 GCF_001665865.1 Nocardia sp. 852002-20019_SCH5090214
GGTGAATCCAGTGGCACCTGAGTGTGTTCGGTGTGTCCGTCGGGAAACTGCACCGCGAACGCTTCGTGGGTGTGGTTGATCGCGACCACGATGTAGCCGTGGCTGGCGAGGTCTTCGGCCTGAGCGGTGCTCCATCCGGTTGTGTCGTCCATTCCGGGTGAGTTCAGCAGCACCGGGAAGGCTCGTCCGTCGGCGCGGGCGGTTGCGTCGCGGCGGCTGTGGCTGGGCGCGAGAGTCCAACTGCCAGCGGGGACACCGAGTCTGGTGAGGTACTCGGCTTGTTCTTCCCGGCCGCCAGGCGGCATCCATTCAGCAGTCGGTGCCGTCGACTGGTCAGCGGCGGGGTACCAGATCTGCACCATCAGTTCACGGTGTCCCCGCTGGCAGTTGGACTCTCGCGCCCAGCCACAGCCGCCGCGACGCAACCGCCCGCGCCGACGGACGAGCCTTCCCGGTGCTGCTGAACTCACCCGGAATGGACGACACAACCGGATGGAGTACCGCTCAGGCCGAAGACCTCGCCAGCCACGGCTACATCGTGGTCGCGATCAACCACACCCACGAAGCGTTCGCGGTGCAGTTTCCCGACGGACACACCGAACACACTCAGGTGCCACTGGATTCACC
>NZ_LZMK01000110.1:0-511 GCF_001665865.1 Nocardia sp. 852002-20019_SCH5090214
GCCGCCCCCACACCGGCTTTGGCCCGCGCGGACGGGACCAGCGTCTACGTCACCGCCGGATCGACGCTCTACACCTCGCCGCAGATCGTCGCCGCGGAGAAGAGGCTGATCGCCACCGCCGGCCTCGGCGGCGGCGCCACGATCCCACGCTCCGCGGTCCAGACCGCGGAGGTCGAGTTCGCCGCCAACAACGATGGGCGCGGCCTGAACACGGGCCAAGCCGAGATGGTGGAGGCCTTCGCCACCTCCGGCAAGAGGTTTCAGGTCGCGGTCGCCCCGGCCGGGACCGGGAAGACCACCGCGATGCGGGTGCTCGTCGACGCCTGGACCAGCCAGGGCGGCACAGTGCTCGGGCTGGCACCGACCGGATCGGCCGCCGCGCAGCTGCACGCCGACACCGGCGCGACCACCGCCACCATCGACATGCTCAACGTCCACATCGACCAATTCCTCGACGGCACCGCCGATACCGACACCATCCCGGAGTGGGTGGACCTGATCGGGCCGGGGT
>NZ_LZMK01000111.1:0-730 GCF_001665865.1 Nocardia sp. 852002-20019_SCH5090214
AGGGTGCCCAGTGCGGCGGTGGCCTCACCGGTCCACGCAATATCGTGGGTGGCCATCAGGTGCCAGCCCAGCGCGACGGGGTTCTTCAGCGGCACATCCTGTGCCGGGCCGCCGTACATCGGGGCCGCCCACACCGCTGCACCGGCCAGCTCGATCAACGACGGCACCCCCACCGCCAAACCGAGCGCCGCGCCGTACTGCGCGTTCTCGCCGCTGGACATCGACGGGGCCTTCTGACTGCGGTCCATCAGGCCACCGCCTCAGTAGCGGCGGCCTCGGCGTAGACGCGCTGCGCGGTGGCGTAGTTGCACCCCAGCTGGCGGCCGATCTCCGACCACGACAGCCCTCCACCGTCCCGCAGCTCGACCACACGCTCGGCCAGTTCGGCCGGGGTGCCGTCGAACTTGCGGCGCGAGAAGTCGTGCAGCGGAGCCGGACGCCCGTTCCGGGCGACCTGACGCAGCAAGTCCAGGGCCTCCTTGCGCTCGCTGGCCAGAGCACCGGTGGTCGGCATCCGCACCGACGCGAACACCCCATCGGTGACCGATTCAGGGCTCGCGAGAGCGAAAGCGGCGCACCGCGCCAGCATCGGGCAGTCCGCGCAGATCCCCTGCGCCTCATGCACATCGGCAGCAGCGGAGCTGAAAAACAGGTCCGGATCCTCGGTGCAGAGCACGGGCGGCCAGGCCACCGGGTGATCGACCTCGGGTGAATCGGAAATGGTGCGGGT
>NZ_LZMK01000112.1:0-980 GCF_001665865.1 Nocardia sp. 852002-20019_SCH5090214
GTTGGCGCTGTGGAGCGGAGTCCCGCACCCTGCGATCACTGGATGGCTGGCCTGGTGCGCGGTCGTGGCCCGGCAGGAAGATCGGTCGCCGCTGAAAGCTTTGCGGCGCCACCTGATCTGCTACGGCATCGACCCCACCGATGTCGCCGCGGTCGAGGCCACCCACGCCCATCCGCAGCGGCGATGGCTGTACGTGGGCGTGCTGGTCGAGGCCGGTGCCTACCTGCCGGTGAAACTGGTCTCGGCCGGCGCCGGTCTCGGACACGGCCGGAACGCGCTGTCCTGGCGGGAAACTCGTGCCCTTCGCCGCGCCCGCGCGGTCGAGGTCACGACCGCGCAGTGGCAGGACCGGATGGTCGAGGTCATCGACGGCTGGACCGCACACATCCCCGGGGACGCGCGATGAGCCTCACATCGACGGTCTTCTTCGCCGGATACGGGGGCGATTACCTCGGCTGGCGGGCGGTGCCCGGTCTCACGGGCCGGATCGCGGCCAACCACAACCCGGTCTGTGTGGCGGTGCACGAGCTGAATTTCCCCACGGTGGAACATCTTCCGCCCGGCGACGTCAGGGAGATCGATCTGACGCGGCTGCCCGCGACGGAGTTGTTCTGGGCGAGCCCGGCGTGCCCGGAATGGACGGACGCGAAGGGACAGAAACGCTACTTCGACCAGAGCAACCAGTACCGGTTCGACGAGGAACTCGGCATCGTCGAGGATCCGGCGTCCGGGCGCAGCCGGGCGCTGGTCGAGCAGATTCCCCGGTATCTGCGTGCGATGGCCGCGCGCGGCAAGCCGGTGCTGGCCGGGGTGATGGAAAACGTCGTGCAGTGCTGGAAGTGGGACGACCGGCATCGGTGGCTGCGCGAGATCCAGGACCTCGGTTACGAGACCCGGGTCATCGCCCTGAATTCCGCGCACGTGCTGCCGCGCACCTGCCTGCCGGTGCCGCAGTCCCGCGACCGGCTCTACATCGCGTA
>NZ_LZMK01000113.1:0-8562 GCF_001665865.1 Nocardia sp. 852002-20019_SCH5090214
GGCCCACCGTTCGCGCAGCTCCGCGAGGTGGCCAACCATCCACCGCCGATCATCCTTGTTGAGGACAGTTGCCGCCGTGATCCGCTCTTCTAGTCGAACGAAGGGTTCGACCTTCCCGAGCGTGAAATCCGTCGGCGGCGCCAGTGCGTGAAGCTGCTTGAGTGCGGCGGCAACCTGCGCGGGTGTGCCGTGATGGTGCGGCGGCAGTTCTTTCCAAAACGTTACCGATCGGCCGTCGACCTCGACAGGCTGGACAACGTCGCCAGCAACCTCGACCGCAGAGACGCCGGAAGCTTCCAGCCACCTTGCGATGCGAACTTCTCGCTCTGCGGCGGCGTGCTGGCCGGGTCGGCTGATCCGCGCGACCTTCTTGCCTGGGAGCCGGTAGATCGCGTTTTCGCTTCGATTCAGCAGTTCCGCGTCCATGGCATCGAATCCGACCTGCGCACAGGCAGTTTTCAAGACGCAGAGTGCGTCGTCCGGGGCCGCGTGGGCAGTCATACGGCGGCCACGGTTGTACCGATGCGGGTGCGGAGTTCCTCGACTTCGGTCGCGGTGCTGTGTGGTTCGGAAAATCTGGATAGCTCGCGCAGATCGTCTGCGGCACGGCGTGATCGGATATGCCCGGCATCGAGGAGGGCGGCGCTTCCGAGTTGGGCGGCCTCGCTTGGGTCGCCTGTCGCCATCGTGAGCGACGCGAGTTTGATGCCGGAGATCGCCTTCGACCGAACGTAGGCCTCGGTGTGGCCGTGCACTGCGCTCTGCAACCGCGAGCGGGCCTCGGTGACAAATTGCCCCTCGAGGGCAAGATCGAACAGTGCGTGTCCGGTGTCGCCGGAGTGCTGCGCCGCGTCGTAATAGCTCATCCAAGGTGGATCGTTCTGCGGCGAAGCGTGAGAAAATTCCTCATCCGCTTGCCCAACCGCCTGGACTGCTTCCTCAACCCGGTGCAGCTTGGCGAGGGCCCGGGCCCTCGCCGAATGCAACATGGCGCGCTCGGTTGCGGTCAGGCGATCAGAGCGCACCATGGCAAGTTCGATGTATGTCAGCCCGTCATCGGCACTGCCACACCAGATAGCTTGGCGGGCCATGGATGAGAGCACCTTGCCACGAAGGTGCCAATCGCCGGCTTCTTCAGCGCAGGTCCACGCCAACCGGAACATGCTCCGAGCATCGGCGTGCGCGTAGGCGTCGAAGGCCATGAACGCCGCAGTGTGGCCGAGGAACCCCACCGCGCTCTGAAGTTCAGAGCGGTATTTTTCCGGGCAACGGGCGTTGAGCAAGTTGACGGCGTACCGGAGTTGCGCCCCGACAGCTTCGCGAACCAGCCCACCTCCGTATGTGTGGTCCCAGGTGCTGAACTCGCGGGCGGTTTGCCGTATCTGCTCGATCTCGGTCAGGCCGACAGTGGACGGTACTGGCGTGGGTTCGAGTGTGCTCAGCAGTTCAAGCAGCGGCGCAGCGGCACCTGTCACCGTGACGCCAAGGGCCGCACGAAGAAAATCTTGGCGCTTCACATCTTCGAGCGTAGCGACCTCGGCCCCCGGCAGCTTGAACCACAGCAGCTCGGGCGGTATAGCCAGCCTCTGCGCCCAGCGCCGCAACTTGGAAAGATGTTCCGGCGCTGGCCCCTTCTCCAGTCGGCTGAGCTGGGCTTGCGTGATACCGAGCCAGTCCGCGACCCGCTCCTGTGGCAAGGGCTGCCGATGGTACGGGTGATTGCGATAGGCGAAGATCACGCGTCCCAGGTGCCAGGTCGCGAGTGCATCGCGCATCTGATCGGTATGCCAGAAGGAAAGCGGCACGGCTGGAGGCCGATGAAGTTCGCTTCGAACGCCGACTGCGCAAGGGCTGCATAATGATTCGTCGTTGTAGCTGTTGAGTCTACTCCCGCAGCGGACGCAGTAGCGTTGCTGATCGGGTACGCGTGTCATGGGGCCACTCCGATGTTGATCGTGGGGTGCCCTTGCCACCCCCGTTCGCCCTTGTCAAACGACGCTACCACTGGATTCCCCGCCCGAATATACGCTTTATGTATACCCCGGATTCGCCGTGGTCGTGGTGGCATTTCCGCCCGAACCCGACCCTTGGGACCGGACACACCCGGTCCTATCGAAAGGGGTTTGGCCATGCCATTGAGCCTGGTAGTGCCCATATTCGGCCCACCGGCCGCCGGAAAAACCACCCTCACCCTTCACCTCGGCTTATCGCCAGGCCGAACAATTTTTCGTCTTCGCGAACAGGTACCGAAGGAGGTTCTTGCCGCCACCGCCACCGACAGCGCCCGGCTTGGTTGGATTGATGAGTTCACGGTCGCCGATGCACTCCGGTCCTACTTCGCCACCGTCCAGGCCGACCCCACTGTGCACACCGTGCTGCTCGACAATTTCCCCGGCTCCGGCTCACAGGTCGGCCAACTACTTGCCACCGTCTGGCCGCTGATCCCACGGGTTCACATTGAGCCCATCGAAGTCGTGACCGACGTTCGAACGCTGAAACAGCGGGCCGGCAGTCGCAAAGTCTGTCACCAGTGCGAACGCGATCCGATCCGTGACCCTCGCTTGCCTGCCATTCCGACAACCAAGGACACCTGGACCTGCGCCCGGTGCGGCGGCCTGCTGCATCCACGGCGAGGAGATTCACCGCGGCTGTTCAAAGCCCGCCTCCAGCGCTACCACCAAGCGGCCGAAGGCATCCGGGATTGCTTCACCTCCTCCGGCCTCACTATTACCCAGCTCGACACCACCAACACCATTGACAGCGCGGCCAACCTGCTTGCGCCCCTGCTTATTTCACGGAGCCCAGTGTCATGACCAGTACCGACCTGCCCATGCCGTCGCTGAAACCGAAGAGCAATGGCTACGGCCACGCCCGGATGCCGAGAGGCGCGAACGTCCCGGAGCCACAGAAGATCGACCGCGTGCCGTATGGCCGCTTCCGCAACGTCTACCTGTACATCACCGAAGCGTGCCAACTGCGCTGCGAGCACTGCTATATGGGTGAACGTCTGGATCGGGCGCTGAAGATGCCCCTGCCGAAGATCGTGGACACGCTCACCACCTGGCGCCGGCTGGGCGGGAGCAAACTGACCATCCTCGGCGGCGAACCGACCCTCCACCCGCACTACTGCGAAGCGATCCGGCTCAGCAAGAAATTGGGCTATGAGCACGTCATCACCACGACGAACGCTCAAAAACCGGCGCTGCGACGCTTCCGGCAGCTTGCCCCCGATGACTTCGCCTACGTGCAGGTCAGCCTGGATGGTGGCAGTCAGGCCACGCACGATGGCGTGCGTGGTGCAGGCACCTTCGATGAAGCCATGGAAACCACACGCGAGTTGGCCGAACGCGGATTTGATGTACGGATCATCTGCACAGTTAACAAGGCCAACGAGCGTGACGTCGTGCAGCTACTCGACATTGCCGATGTGCTCGGCGTGAGCCTGGTGAAATTCCACGTCTTCTCGACTATCGGCACCGGACACGGCAACCCGGAGATGGCAATGACGCCGCCGGAGTGGGTCGTCTTCTGCGACCGACTGAATACAGTTGCGCCGCAATACAACACGCGAGTGTGGTACCAGCCGACGTACGCCCGGCGTGACCAGATGGAGCGCTACGCCGCCGAGGGGTATCAAGGCTGTATCGGCCGGACGTTGGATCGGATTTCGATCTTCCCGGACGGCCGCTGCTACGTCTGCTCGTACCTGTTCGATACCGATCTGCACTTCGCGCAGATGACGGACGGACAGGTGCAGCTCAACCACGGTGTCAACGAGTTCGACTTGTTCACCAGTGTCCTGAACGAAAGTTCCTGCGGTGGCTGCAAATCGAGCGGCTGCATGGGCGGATGCCCGGCCGAGGAGGTCATCATGGGCGAATCGTCCTGCGCCGCCTACGAGGACATCGTGCCGGTCTGCCGGTTGTGGAAATCCAGCGCAAAGCCTGAGGAGTGACCTTCATGGACGACATGGACCACGTAGTTGAAGCACTGCGCTGGATCGACTGGGAGGATATCGACGAAGTCGAGATGATGTGCCGGGAAGCGCTGGATCGGCTGGCGGCGAACCCAAGCATCGTCCGCGGCCGGCTGAACGACCTGCCGAACCGACCCGAGCTGATGAACCTTTGTGAGCACTACGACATCCTGGACAAAATCGTGCTTGCCAGCGAGGACGATCCCGGTGTGCGGGTGCGGCTGCACGTCTTCCTGCCGGGGTATTTCGACCGGCCGCACAATCACCGTTGGAGCTACGCCAGCAGAATTCTGCGCGGGCACTATAGGCACTACCTGTTCGGCAACGCCGAGCTGGACGAACAGGTGGAGCCGACCAAGCTGCCGGTGCTGCACGTCCGCGAAGAACCTATCGGCACCACGTACGCCCTGCACCACTCGATGGTGCATGCGGTCGTGGCAGACCCGTTCGCGGCGAGCCTGGTAATCCGGGGGCCGGCAGTGAAAGACAAATTCCTGGTTATGGATCGCCATACGAATGAAGCGTGGTGGCAGTTCGGGGCCGAAGACGAGTCAGAACAGGAGGCTAGAGCCAAGCAGATGAGCCGAACGCGGTTCGCGGAAGTGACCGGGTGGCTCAGTGAGTGGAATGTGCTGTAGCCCGCTCCGCACGGCATCGGCCCTCCTCGTCTGCGGTCGAGGAGGGCCGATGCGGCTCGGAGTTAGCTCTTCTTGCCCTTGCCTTTCTTGGCCTGAGCCAGATCGCTGGCCGCGACGCTCTTCTCCGCCTTGGTCGACTTCTTGTTGCCCAACTCCTTGCCAGCCTCGCTGGCGGCCTTCTTACCCGTTGCCATCATTGGTCCTTCCGACCGAAACAGCACCCAGTAATTTATGCGCCCCATCAGGGCAAACGGCTCCCACGCGACGGGCACGAGCCCACTGTACGCCCGCTCGACGACAAGAATCGGCGACGCGATGTGCAGAGGCGCACTGCGGCAGGTCAACTCGCTACTGAACGTTCTTCCCTTGGGAGCATCGCCAGCAGTTCGACCAGGCTCGGCAGCGGGGCGCTGTGGTGTCGTGCACACCGCAGTGCCCCGCTGGCCGATCCCAGAACCATACTTCGTTCCATCGCCCACCCTGCCCGCTGGCCGTAGAGCAACCCGGCTGAGAAGGCCGCACCCGCACAGTGTGTATGGCGAACCTCTACCGGGAATGCCTGTACCGCAATTTCTTCCGAGTGGCTTACCGCTACCGCGCCGGATGCACCAGCCGTCACGATCACCCACGCCGCGTCGGTTTCGCTCAGGAGCGCCGTCGCCAGCGCAGGGGCGTGTTCGCGGTCGTCGTCATCGACGTTGGTTTGGACAAGGAGATTGCCGTACCCGTCGAGTGCCCGTTTGACGGTCGCAGAAAGTTTCGAGCCGCCCAGGTTGAGCAGCATCGGCACCTCGGCGGTGCGGCCGGCCCCGATGACACGGACTACGGTCGGCTCGATCAGCTCGTAGCAATCCAGGTACAGGAACGACGCCTCAGCGATCGGCGCCAGGTCGGCACGCTCCAGACTGGCCACTACCTCTGGCAGATGGGCAAACCACGTCCGGGTGTGCTGGTCGTCGGCCGTGACCACAATTCGTGGTGTCGCGACCGTTGGACGAAGGATGTAGCCGGGCTGGACGTCGCGGTCACCAAGCCATCCCGTAACGAACTTTCCGTGCTCGTCGGCGCCAACGTCGTTGGCAATCAGGCGAACTGGCGCTCCCATCGCGGCGAGCGTCGCCGCTGTCATCGGCCCGTCAGCCGCCACCGACCATTCGATACTTCTGATTTCGGCCCCGTGGTTGGGACGCGGGAACTGGGGGACGGACCAGAGTTCGGCGAGTGCCAAGTAGCTGACGCACACCACTGGCCCAGACGGATTGCCCATCGTTACCAGCCGTAGACGGAAAAAGACCGACTGTGGGCGATGTGCTCCATCGCCTCACGGCAGTAGTCGATCATGTGGTCTGGCAGCTCATCCGCCGAAAACCAGTGCAGCTCAGTACACTTTCCTGGTTCCCGATTCTCGGGATCACCCTTCCAGGCCCGCACGATGAAGAAAAATGCCATGCGGCCACCGGAGGAAGAGTTGTGCATAATGTGTGCGAAGTGGACATCTTCAGACTTGATGATGACCCCGATTTCTTCCTCAGCCTCGCGGATCAGTGCGTCGATGACAGACTCGTCGGCTTCGAGGTGTCCGCTTGGCAGATGCCAGGCTCCATCCTCGAACCCGGTGTTCTGGCGCTGGCCGAACAGGACCTTGCTGCCTCGGCGCAATACGAGGTGCACATCCCCCGTCACCTTGTGACGCTGGGGTTTTGACCTGGTGGTCTGCGGAGCAACAGTCTCGGTCATGAAAATAAATCCACCTTCCATGGTATTTGACCTGCGGTTTTGTGACAAGACGGAAGCAGGCTGACCCTATTCGCCGACCATCCGTTGGCCCATACGCCCGGCGTATACCGACCAATGGGCTCGCGTATGGCTGTTGTCCCGATCACCGTTCACCCTCGTTACCAGAAATTTTGGCCACCCAACGGAACGGAGATAGTGGACATGGGCTATTCGCGCCACATCCACATCGAATCCGGCGCGTTGACGCTGGATTACCGGGCGTCGGCAGAACAAGCGCAGAACGTGGCCGGCGAGCTAATGCGCGGCGTCTACTCGGAGTTCGGGCTTCGAATCATCGTCGATGACAACGTGACCGATGAACTGCCATCGCTGCCATGCGGCGGACTGTGGGAGTGACGATGTCCCGAGACTCCCTGCCGTACAAGACATTCGTTCACGCGGATGGGAAGCTGGCCGAATTCCTCTGCCAGGTGTACCTCATGGAGCTGAGCGTGGAGCGGGCCTGGCAACTCCGACACATCCATCGGCACCATCACCCCGACGAGTGCTTGGTGCATCTGGAGGCGGCATACCTGCTGGCCATCGAGGCTGACTGAGGTGGGTGGGCCGCTCCTCTTGGTTCTCTGGCCAAGCTCCGTTTTGTTCGCGGCGGTGCTGAGCTTCCGGGTTGGGGTGTGGTGGAACCACACTCACACGGCCGGTCACCACGAGTTCGTGCAAGGTCGGCACGATGATGAAGCTTTGCTCGGTGAGGACGAGTGGACAGAGCGCCCACAGCCGGCCGCGGCCGACCCTGACCCCTGGTGGAGCGAGGACGCGAACACTGAGGTGTTGCCGCGTATGCAGGACATCCGGCCGCCGATGCAGGAGACACCGATACGACGGCCGCCGTGGGTGGGATAAGGCCGTAATCATCGTGATCAGAGCAATTTGACCAGCAACCTTCAGCGAGCAACTGTCACATCCATCTCGCACAATAACCATCGGCTCTGTAATGGCGCGCAGTTTCCGCAGCGCACGTTCATCATTGTTCTTTGCGGTGACGAAAGTCGGGCCCGAATCCGAGTTCGTCTACAGACATGCCGTTGTCGAGTGTGGCGAACCAGTTGGTGGGGACGTCTGCTGCGGGTAGGCCTGTTTCGGGTGTGTGCTGATCGGGGGTGCAGCCGTGCAGGGGCCCGTTCGCGGCGTCGAGGACGTATCGGAAGTGCGGGTCGATGTGGGAGACGAACAGCGTCGACATGGCAGAGCGGTCCTCGGCGACGCGGGCGGCTTCGAACACGACATGAAGTGACGCGAAGCGCACGGCGACGCTGCGGTGGTCCCACCACCTTCTACACCAGGTGTTCTGGTCTTCACGATGGTTGGCGGCGATGCGGACCGCGGTGACCGGCAGCAGCCATTGCTCCACAAAATCGGCGTAGTGGCCGAACCGGTAAGGCTTGGTGTCGCCCGATTTCGTAGCGGGGCCGGCTGGGGATTTGAACCATCCAGCCGGAACGGGCTCGCAGGAAAGCGACGGCAGCGCAACGTGTTTGGTTCGGGTGCAGCGGTGCAGGGGGCCGTTGGCGGCGTCGAGGATGACGCGGAAGTGGGGGTCGAGGTGGTGGAGTATGAAGGTCGACAGCCCGGCGGCGTTCATGTCGGCGCGCATGGCTTCGAAGGCTCGGTGCAGGTGAGCGATGCGCACGCTCACCGCGCGGTGGCGCCACCATTGGCTGCACCAGGTCCAGGTGTGTTCGCGGTTGGCTTCGGCGAGGCGCACGGTGATGAACGGAAACAGCCATTGCTCGGCGAAGGCGACGAAGTCCGGATACGCCGGCGCCGCGACTTTCCGCGTCTGCCGCGAACCCGCAGGTGTAGCGGGGATGGTCATAGTTCGACTCCTGCCGCGCCGCCAGCATTTTCCGGTCGTTCCGGTGGTTTGGGTGGTTGGGTGTAGCGGGCCAGCGATTGTGTGACGAGTGGTTCGAGGGCGAGGTTGTCCCACCAGAATTGCTTTTCGATCAGGACCGGTTCGTGACCGGGGAGGCGGACCAGGGCGCGGTCTTTGGGCAGGCGCGCGAGTTTGGCGACGTTGAGGATGGGTTCGGCGCGCCAGCTGGTGCTGCGGTTGGTGCCACCGGGGCCGACCGAGCGGGAGTGGTCGGCGACGTCGTGGTCGTCGACCAGGCGCGCCCATTGCTCGAGGTAGGTGGGAGTGGCGATGTT
>NZ_LZMK01000114.1:0-87259 GCF_001665865.1 Nocardia sp. 852002-20019_SCH5090214
CGAAGCGTAGGCCGAAGATACAGCTTTTAGGGTGGGCACGCCTTAAACTCGCACGGTGGCCATGAATCAACCCGACTTCTGGGTATGCACTTCCGGGACGGCGCTCCAACCCAGTTTTCGGCCCGCCTCGATTTTGGACCGACGGAGCGAGGGAGCGCAGCGACTGAGCGGAGGAGGGAAAAATCGAGGCCCAAGGGGCCGAAAACCCGCCGGAGCGAAGCGGAGGCCACAGGCAGAGTGACGGTGTTCATGGGAGCGGGGAGGGCAACACGCTAGGTTCTTCGGTGTGGGGACGGACGCGGCATTGGGAGAAGACATGAGTGCATCGGCTGTGAGCGATGAAAGCACCGTGGTTGCCGGGGTCGATCTCGGCGATCCCGAGCTCGCGGCGACCGTGCGCAACGGGCTCGACGAGGTGGAGAAGCTGCTGGTCAGCGAGCTCTCCGATGGGGAGGACTTCCTGCTGGAAGCCGCGCTGCACCTGGCGCGCGCGGACGATCGGGTCACCGGTGTCACCGTGCAGACCGAATCGGGCGCGCGGGAAATCCGCTGCGACATCCTCATCGTCGCCGACGGGGTGCGCTCGCCGGTCGGGAAGTTGCTGGGCCGCGTCTGGCATCGCCGCTTCGCCTACGGCGTGGCCGCACGCGCCTACATCCGCTCCGCCCGCAGCGACGACGAATGGATCACGTCGCATCTGGAATTGCGTGATGCCGAAGGCGGTCTGGTGCCCGGCTACGGCTGGGTGTTCCCGCTCGGCAACGGCGAGGTCAACATCGGCGTCGGCTCACTGGCCACCGAACGCCGGCCTTCGCATATCGCGCTGAAACCGCTTCTGCAGCATTATGTTTCGCTGCGCCGGCCGGAGTGGCAGTTCGAGGGCGAGGCGCGGGCCGTCGCCTCGGCGCTGCTGCCGATGGGCGGGGCGGTGTCCAATATCGCGGGCCGCAACTGGGTGCTGGTGGGCGATGCCGCCGGATGTGTGAATCCGCTCAACGGCGAGGGCATCGACTACGGGCTCGAGGGCGGGCATCTGCTGTCCGGACTGCTCGGCGAACCGGATCTGACCACGGTGTGGCCGGATCTGCTGCGGGCCCGCTACGGGCGCACCTTCTCGGTGGCCCGCCGGATCGCGGCGCTGGCCACCCACCCGCGGATGGTGCCGACCGGCGGACCGCCGGTGATGCGCTCGGCGCTGCTGCAGCGCACGGCCGTGCGGGTGATGGGCAATCTCGTCGACGAGGAGGATGCCGACCTCACTGCCAGGGCCTGGCGGGCGGCGGGCCGGGCATCGCTGCGTTTCGACGATCCGGCGCCGTTCAGCTAGCGATACGCGGCACCGACGGGCGGGCAGGAGGCAGCGTGGACAGTCGCAGCGAGAACGACCGCGGCGGCGCACGTCCGCGTCGCGATCGAACGCCGTCGGTGCCGGAGGACCTGCTGCCGCATCTGCGCCGGGCGCGGGATCTGGTGGATCGCGAATACGCCCGTCCCCTCGACGTGGACGAGCTGGCCGCGACCGCGGGGGTGTCGAAATATCACTTCCTGCGCTGTTTCGCCGCCACCTACGGCCGCACCCCCGCGCTGTATCTGGCCGAGCGGCGCATCGAACGCGCGCAGGACCTGTTGCGCGCCACCAACATCACCGTGACCGAGGCGTGCATGCTGGTCGGGTACACCAGCCTGGGCTCGTTCAGCCGCAAATTCACCGAACTGGTGGGGATGACGCCGTCGGCCTATCAGGCGAAATTCGCGGCGGACGGAGTCCCGCGCATTCCGGGGTGTTATGTGTTCATGCACGGGCTCTCCGATCGGAAACCGCCGGAGCCCGCGCCCGATCCCGGTGGCGCAATTTCGGAGAAGCCGGCGGGCGCCGCGGGCTCATAGCCTGAGCTCATGACGACCATCACCAACGTATCGCTGGTCACCGTGTATGTGACCGATCAGTCCGCGGCCAAGCAGTGGTACATCGACAAGCTGGGCTTCGTGGAAACCGCCGATATCTCCATGGGCGACAACGGTTTCCGCTGGGTCACCGTGGCCCAACCGGATCACCCCGAACTCGAGGTGACGCTGATGGTGCCGGGGCCGCCGCTCGACGAGACGATGGCCGAGGCGATCCGCCGCTCACTCGGCAACGGCACCATGGGCGCGCTGGGGTTGCGCACCGAGGACTGCCAGAAGGCCTACGAGGAGCTCACCGCCAAGGGCGTCGACTTCGTGCAGCCGCCCGCCGAGCGCCCGTACGGCGTGGAAGCGGTGCTGCGCGACAACTCCGGAAATTGGCTCGTCCTGGTCGAACAGCGTGAATTCGACGGCGGCGCTTTCGGTCCGGGGGCGCAGTAGCCGATCGTGCGACGGGTGCGAGCGGCCGCGCTGCTCGCACCCACTTTCCGCGATGTGCCGGATCTATGTCCCGGATTTGGCGGCGAAGTACTGCTCGACGAATTTGCGCTCGCTGTTCACCACCCGGTGCTGCAACTGTTCGGCCAGTGGCTCGATGGCCCCGCCGACCAGCGGCACCTTCACCTTCACGCTGCCGCTGACCTCCAGTTCGGAGCCGGTGCCCGCGGCCCGCAGCAGGTATTTGCCGGTCATCTCGGAGGAGATGCCCGAGGAGGTCGCCGAGAAGGTGCCCGCAGCGGAATTGCCCTCCAGCGGACCCCAGTCGTCGGTGCGTTCGAGCACCAGCTCGGCCTTGAGCACCTTGCGGACGATGGCTGGAACCTTATCCTGGCGGGCCGTCTCGGTCATGCGCAGATGGATGGTGCCGGGCCCGTTCGGGTGCGCCAGTTCGATGGTCGCGGTCTGTGCGCCCTCGAAGCGGGCCTGCCAGAATTCGTCGCTGGTGAGCGCCCGGTGCAATTCCTCGACCGGGACGGTGTATGACACGGTGAAGCGGAAGTTTCGGGACATGAGCGCACACGCTATCGGAAGCATGCAATAGCCTGTTGCGGTGTCGGAAACCACCGAGTCTGCTGCGCGCGAGCACCGAGCCGTTGCCGGTTCGCCTCGGCTGCGCCGGACCCGGATCACCCTCGTGGTGATCGCCACCGCGGTGAGCGTGCTGGCCGTACTGCTGGTGCTGGCGGCCTGGCGCGACGACATGTTGATCAGCTCCGACAAGGGCGTGACCAGCGCGGAAGTATTGTCGGCGGGCCGGCTGCGCTCCGCGGTCACCTACGTGACGCCGGACGGTGTCACACACAATCCGAAGGTGGGGGTGCTGTATCCCACCAAACTCACCGCCGGTGAGCGGATCAATGTCGAATACAGCCGCAGCGACCCGGAATTGGTCCGGGTCGCCGGGCGCGACGCCCGGGTCGCGGTCATTCCGGCGCTGTCGGTGATCGTGGTGGTGTGGGTGCTGGCGCTGCCGGTGCTGCTGGTGGTGCGCCGCTTCGAGCGCCGTTCGGTGCGCACCTCCGGCTAGCTGTTCGCCCGAACTTCGCACATCCGTCACATGGGTGTGGTGTCCTGGCGTGCCGCGCATCGCACACTGCAGGTGTGCGTGTAGCGATCGTCTCCGAATCGTTTCTGCCGAATATGAACGGTGTCGTGAACTCCGTGCTGCAGGTCCTGGCCCACCTGGACCGCAACGGACACGATGCGCTCGTCATCGCCCCGGACACTCCCCGCGGCCAGGCCGCGGCACCTCGCTCGTACGGCCGCTTTCCGGTGATCCGGGTGCCGGCGGTCATGGTGCCCCGGGTCAGTTCACTCCCGGTAGGCCTGCCGCAACCGCTGCTGACCTCGGCGATCGAGGATTTCGATGCCGATGTGGTGCATCTGGCCTCGCCGTTTCTGCTCGGTGCGGGGGGTGCGGCGGCCGCCTTGCGCCTGGATCTGCCGGCCGTGGCCGTGTATCAGACCGATGTCGCCGGATTCGCGGCCAGCTACGGATTGGGCGCGGCACACCGGGCGGCGTGGGCGTGGACGCGGCGCATCCACAATCGCGCGGCGCGCACCCTGGCGCCCTCGACAGCGGCGATGGACGACCTCGAGCGGCACGGTATCGCCCGCGTGCACCGCTGGGCCCGTGGCGTGGATGCCGTGCGGTTCACACCCGGCGCACGCGACGCCGACGTGCACGCGCGGTGGGCGGACGGCGACCGCCTGGTGGTCGGATTCGTCGGCCGGTTGGCGCCGGAGAAACATGTCGAACGTCTCGCCGCGCTGGCGAACGATCCTGATATCCGGCTGGTCGTGGTCGGCGACGGACCGGAGCGAGCGCATCTGCAACGCCTGCTGCCGACGGCCGTCTTCACCGGCGAACTCGGCGGCGCCGAACTCGCCCAGGCCTATGCGAGCCTGGACCTGATGGTTCACCCGGGCGAGCATGAGACCTTCTGCCAGGGCGTGCAGGAGGCGCTGGCCTGCGGCACTCCCGTGATCGGACCCGATGCCGGCGGTCCGCGCGATCTGATCGCCCACTGCCGCAACGGATATCTGCTTCCCGTCGACCGCTTCGCGGAACTGCTGCCGAGTGCGGTTGCGGCGCTTCGTGATCCGGCGTTGCGAGCCCGATTCGCCGGCGCGGCACGCAAATCGGTGCTGCACCGCACCTGGCCCGCGATCTGCACCGAGTTGATGGGGCACTATCACGAGGTGATCGGCGGGCAGGAAGCTCTGCACCGCAGCGCGTGAAACGCCGTATCGCAGGCGATCCAGAGACGACCCGGCGCGCCCGACGGTTCAGGCTGCCTTCCGGAGCAGACGGTCGATGACCCCTCGTGCCATCGCCACGCTGTCGTCGTCGCCGAGGCGCAACGCGACGTTGACGGCATTCAGGACGGCCGCGACCTCGAAGCCGGCCGCCTCGGGATCCACGTCGGCGATCTCGCCGGCGTCGACCGCGCGCCGGAACTGCGCTGCCAGAACGGCGACCCAGTCGCGCTGCTGTTCGCGCAATGCGTCGCGGACCGGCCCCGGCCGGCTGTCGAAAATGGGCAGATTCGCGCCCAAGAAGCATCCGCCGGGAAATACCGGGCGCTCGACATAGTCGATCCATCGGTCGACGAGGGCGCGAAGCCGCGCGATGCCCGCCGGGGCGTCCCGCGCCGGACGGACGACGGTCTCCACGAACACCTCCCGCGCCGCGTCGACGGTCGCGAGTTGCAGCTTCTCCTTGGTTCGGAACAGGGTCTGGATGCCGGCCTTGCTGACCTCGAGATCCTCGGCCAACCGGCCGAAACTCAGCCCGTCGAGTCCGTCCACCGAGGCGATCTCGATCGCACGGCGGGTCACCGCGCGGCGCGAGCGCGCACCGCGGCGTAGCCGCTGATCGGCACTTTCCGCTGTCTCGCGCTCCTCGGATACGACCATACGGTCGATCGTATGTCACCGATCGCCGCGAATCGACCTATTGCATTAAACATACGGTCGACCGTATTCTTTCGATCACATCGGCGCTCGACGGCACCGCCGATGGTGACGAGAAGGGATGCCTGATGGATGGCGTAACAGCCGAACAGTCCGTGACCGCGGACGAATCCACGCCGGTCCGGGACCGTTCGACGGCGATCGTGTGGATCCTGTGCTCGGCCGCATTCGTGGCGATGCTCGACGTCTTCGTGGTGAACGTGGCCTTCACGAAGATCGGCGAGTCCTACCGGGGATCGTCACTGGCCGATGTGAGCTGGGTGCTCAACGGCTACGCGATCGTCTACGCGGCCCTGTTGATTCCGGCGGGCCGATTCTCCGATCGTTTCGGCCGCAAGGCCGGATTCCTTTCCGGCCTCGGCCTTTTCACCGCGGCGAGCGTGGCCTGTGCCGCGGCTCCGACGCTGTGGGCGCTGGTGGCGTTCCGGCTGCTGCAGGCGGTGGGCGCCGCGGCCCTGACACCGGCCGGTCTGGGGTTGCTGCTCACGGTGCTGCCGCCGGCGCGGGTGCCGGGCGCGGTGAAGATCTGGGCCACGACGAGTTCGTTCGCCGCGGCCTGCGACCCGGTGGTCGGCGGAGCGCTGGTCGAGATCTCCTGGCGCTGGGTCTTTCTGATCAATCTGCCGGTGGGTGTGGTGACCGGGCTCGCGGCCGTATGGCTGGTGCCGAATCTCGCGCAGCGCACCTCCGCCCGCGTGCCCGATCTGCTCGGGGTGGTGGCGTTGATCGTGGCGATCGGGGCGCTGTCGCTGGCGCTGGTCGAAAGCGATGCGTGGACCGGCGGCGCGACGTGGACGGCATCGGCCGTGGCGGTGCTCGGCGCGGTCCTGTTCGTGCTGCGGATGCGCCGGCATCCGGATCCGGTGGTGCCGCCGGACCTGTTCCGGGTGCCGACGTTCGCCTGGGCCAACGCCACCGTGCTGGCCTTCTGCACGGCATTCGGGGCGTGGTTCCTGAGCATCACGCTGTGGCTCGAGAACGCGGCCCGTTTCGGCACGATCGAAACCGGGCTCGCCATCGTCCCCGGCCCGATCATGGTGCCGATCTTCGCCGCCGTAAGCCAGCGACTGATCCGGCGGATACCGGCGGGAGTCGTTGTGGCCCTGGGCAATGCGCTGTTCGCGGCCGGCGTCCTGCTGGTGCTGTTCACAGCCGCCACTCCGGTGCAGTACGCGACCGCGGTTCTGCCGGGGTGGGTGATCTCCGGCATCGGAATCGGTCTCGCCCTGCCCACGATGATCGCCTCCGCCGCCGTCGATCTGCCGCCGGAACGGTCGGCCACCGGCAGCGCCGTGGTGAACACCGCCCGCCAACTCGGCTACGTCCTGGGCGTCGCGGTGCTGATCGCGCTGCTCGGATCGCTGGACACCACCGACCGGATGGTGACCGCTTTCCGGCACGGCTGGCTGTTCGTCGCGGTCGTAGCCGTCGTCGGCGTGGCAACGGCATTCGGGATCACGCCTCGTGCCCGTCGCTCGAAATGAAGCAGGTCATCATGTCGAATCCCCCGATCACCTCCGCCGCCACGGCCGAGGAATCCGATCCGCTCTGCCTCTCCGAGACCACCGCGGCCGCATTGCTGTTCGATGTGCCGTGGCGACGATTCGCCGTGGCCGGCGACAGTCTGTCGGCCGGCGTCGGCGATCCCACGCCGGGCTACTCGAACGCGGGCTGGCCCGAGCGACTCGTGAAAGTACTGCGGCGCGTACGCCCGGACCTGCGCTATCTCTGTACGGCGAAGGTCGGGGCCACCACGGCGCAGACCTCGGCCCGCCAACTCGACCGCATCGTGGACTTCCGTCCGGACCTGCTGCATCTGCCGTGCGGTCCGAACGACATCACGCGGCGCGATCCCGACTTCGACGAGATCGACACAGCGATGCGGCGAATGTACGACGTCGCGGCGGGCACCGGCGCCCTGCTGACGACGTTCACTCTCGCAAGCGCCTATGTCGTACCGGCGTTTCCGGACTGGCCAGAGCGAATTCGCACCATGAACGACCTCACCCGCCGAATCGCCGCCGACTACGGGGCGGTCGTCGTCGACATGTGGGATCACCCGGTCAACGATCGCGACAACCTGCTCAGCGCGGATCGCATCCACTTCTCGACCTCCGGTCAGGCGGTGCTGGCGACCGAGATGGTCAAGCATCTGACCTACGCACTGTCGAGCCGGACGATCGAATAGCGCAGGCGCCCAATCCTCCCCGTGATCGCGCACCGGCCCGCGTCCCTGCCCCGGGCGGCGGACGCTAGGGTCACTTCCGTGGCGAAGACAGAGTCGTTTCGGGCCTCGTTGGACAAGCAACCGCATGAGGTCGCGTCCATGTTCGACGGGGTCGCGAAGCGGTACGACCTGACCAATACGGTGCTCACCGGCGGGCAGGACCGCTATTGGCGCTGGGCCACCCGCCGGGCGCTGGCCCTGCGGCCCGGGGAACGGGTGCTGGACCTGGCGGCCGGAACCGGCGTCTCCACCGCCGAATTCGCGAAGTCGGGCGCCTGGTGCCTGGCCGTGGACTTCTCCAAGGGCATGTTGGAGGCGGGGCGGTTCCGCCGGGTGCCGATGGTGAACGGCGACGCCACCGCCCTGCCGTTCGCCGACGACTCCTTCGATGCGGTCGCCATCTCCTACGGCCTGCGCAACGTCTCCGAACCGGACGCCGCCCTGCGCGAGATGCTGCGCGTCACCAAACCGGGCGGACGCCTGGTCGTGGCGGAGTTCTCCACCCCGGTCTTCGGGCCGTTCCGCACGATCTACATGGAATACCTGATGAAGGTGCTGCCGAAGGTCGCCGAGGCCGTCAGCAGCAATCCGGACGCCTACGTCTACCTGGCCGAATCGATCCGGGCGTGGCCCAATCAGCGGCAGTTGGCGATGCGGATCGCCGATGCCGGCTGGTCGTCGGTGCAGTGGCGCAATCTGACCGGCGGCATCGTCGCACTGCATCGCGGTTACAAACTGGGGTGAAGTAGCTCACCGCACGCCGTGGTCTCGCCCGCGGAAACGGCGCCCGACCGGGCGTGAACCGGAAATCTCACCGTGCAGATGCCGAAGTGGTGAGGATTTTCGTCATCTGCCGATAACGTTCGGTAAATCCGTCGCAACGGCGGCTCGCCATCATCGGGGATGTGTCGAGCGCCGAGAACTCCACGAGCACCGTCCGGACCGCGTGCTCCTACTGCGGCGTGGGCTGCGGCATCACGGTGCAGACCGAGCGGAACGCCGCCGGCGCACCCGTCATCGCGAAGGTGAGCGGCGACAAACTGCATCCGGTCAACTCCGGGCGGCTGTGCACCAAAGGCGCCACCCACCTCGAATTGATGCGTGCGCCCGGGCGGATGACGACCGCCCTGCACCGGCCCCAGCGCGGACGGGAACCGGTCGAACTGGCCGTCGAGGAGGCCGTGCGGCAGGCGGCACAGCGGTTGCGCGCGATCGTCGACGAATACGGTCCCGATGCCGTCGCGCTCTACGTCTCCGGGCAGATGTCGCTGGAAGCGCAGTATCTGGCGAACAAACTCGCAAAGGGCTACCTGCGCACGATCAATATCGAATCCAATTCACGGCTGTGCATGGCCGGCGCGGGCACCGGATACAAACAATCGCTGGGCGCCGACGGCCCGCCGGGTTCCTACGACGACCTCGACCGTGCCGATCTGTTCTTCGTGATCGGCTCGAATATGGCCGACTGTCATCCGATTCTGTTCCTGCGCATGGCCGATCGGCTCAAGGCCGGGGCCAAACTGATCGTGGTGGATCCGCGGCGGACCGACACCGCCGCCCGGGCCGATCTCTTCCTGCAGATCAGACCCGGCACCGATCTGGCGCTGCTGAACGGATTGCTGCACCTGCTGGTCGGCAACGGCGATATCGACACCGAATTCATCGCCGCGCACACCGAGGGCTGGGAGGCGATGCCGCAGTTTCTCGCCGACTATCCACCGGACCGCGTCGCCGAGATCACCGGACTGGCCGCGGACGATATTCGCACCGCCGCCGCGTGGATCGGCGCGGCCGGTGACTGGATGACGCTGTGGACGATGGGACTCAATCAGTCCACCCACGGCACGTGGAATACCAATGCCGTCTGCAATCTGCATCTGGCCACCGGCGCCATCTGCCGGCCCGGCAGCGGTCCGTTCTCGCTGACCGGGCAGCCGAATGCCATGGGCGGGCGGGAAATGGGCTACATGGGTCCGGGTTTGCCCGGCCAGCGCAGTGCCCTTGTGGAGGCCGACCGCCGCTTCGTCGAAACCGCATGGCACCTGCCGCCCGGCACGATTCGCGCCGAATCCGGACGCGGCACGATCGAGATGTTCCGGGAACTGGCCGAGGGAACCATCAAGGCGTGCTGGATCATCTGCAGTAATCCGGTGGCCTCGGTGGCGAATCGCAAAACCGTCATCGCCGGTCTGGAGGCGGCGGAATTGGTGATCACCCAGGACGCCTATCTCGACACCGCGACCAATGCCTATGCCGATCTGCTGCTGCCGGCGGCGCTGTGGGCCGAATCCGACGGCGTGATGGTCAATTCCGAACGCACGGTCACCCTCCTGCAGCATTCGGTGGATCCGCTCGGCGCGGCACTGCCGGATTGGGAATGGATCGCTCGGATCGCGACGGCGATGGGCTTCGACGGATTCGACTACCGCTCCAGCGCCGAGATCTTCGACGAAATCCGTGGCTTCGCGAATCCGGCGACCGGATACGACCTGAGCGGAATGAGTTACGCCGCACTGCGCGAGGGGCCGATGCAGTGGCCCTGTGCCGATTCCGCGCAGCGCCGCAATCCGATTCGCTATCGCACCGGCTATGCGGGTGCGCCGGCCTTTCCCACCGCGAGCGGCCGCGCCGTGTTCTGGCCCCGGCCGCATATGGCGGCCGCCGAAATGCCCGACGACGACTATCCCTTCGTCCTGAACACCGGTCGCGTCCAACATCAATGGCACACGATGACCAAAACCGGCCGGGTCGCGAAGTTGAACAAATTGAATCCGGCGCCGTTTCTCGAAGTGCATCCCGACGATGCGCGCGCGCTGGATGTGCGTCCCGGCGACCAGATCGACATCGCTTCTCGCCGTGGCCGAGCCGTGCTGCCGGTACGGATCACCGATCGGGTGCGACCGGGTTCGTGTTTCGCACCGTTCCACTGGAACGACGAGCAGGGCGAATATCTGACGATCAATGCCGTGACCAACGATGCCGTGGATCAGGATTCGCTACAACCGGAATTCAAGGTGTGCGCGGTGACGCTGCGACGCGTCGGCCCCGCCCGGGACACCCGCGACGGCATCGACGAGGACAACCGGGGCGGCACCGAACCGGACCACCGTGTCGACGCCGCGGGCGGCAGCCCGATCACATCCGGCGGCGCGCCGGCATCGCATCCACTCGCCGCCATGCTGGGACTCGATTCCGCGCGCGCGCCCATGCTCAGCGAGGCGGAGCGGATCTATCTGGGCGGGTATCTGGCCGCGCTGCAATCGCTTCCGGTTCAGGGACAGCCCGTCCTCCCGGAATCGGCGCCGCTGTCCGACCGCAGCCGCTGGTGGATCGACGGGCTGCTGGCGGGGATGTACTCGCGGGCGGCGGGCTCTCCGCCCGGCGCCACAGTGGCAGCACCCTCACCCGCCGCGCCGGTCGGTCCACAGCAACGGCCGGTGACCGTGCTGTGGGCTTCCCAGACCGGTACCGCCGAAGAATTGGCCGCGACGGTGGCGGCGGCGCTCGCCGAACGCGGGCACGCGCCCCGGCTGGTCGAGATGAACGCGTGCGATCTGCCCGAGCTGACCGGTGACGTACTGCTCGTCACCAGCACCTTCGGCGACGGCGGCCCACCGGACAATGCCGCCGACTTCTGGGATCGGCTGCAGGACAGTGGGATTCGGTTCAACGATCTGCGGTACGGCATCTTCGCCCTCGGCGACTCCTCCTACGACGATTTCTGCGGTTACGGCCGCAAGGTGGATCGGCTGCTGTCCGAACGGGGCGGTGTCCGCTTGCTGGATCGCGTCGACAGCGAACCGGATCACGATGATCTGTCGAACGAGTGGACCGCCGCGGTCCTCGCCGCGCTGGGTGACGGTCGCGGGAATGCGCCCACCGGCGACCATGGTGCGGGTGCGCCCAGCGGTAGCGGTGTGGCCGAGACGTCCGGCGGCTCCGGGGGTGTAGTGCCGTCCACCGGCGGCGGTCGTGCCGGCGCGCCCGCGGGGCTCGGTGTGCGCGTGCTCGACCGCGTCGAGGCCCGCTCCCCCGCGCCCACCCGCGCCCCCCGCTCGATCCCCGCGCCGTTCACCCGCAACGCTCCGGTCCTGGCCCCGCTGGTCCGCAACGAACTGCTGTCGCGGCCCGGATCCGGCAAGGAGGTGCGGCAGTTCGGTTTCGACCTGAGCGGTCTGGACGCCGGCTACGAGGTCGGCGACAGCCTCGGCATATGGCCCTCGAACGGGGTTGCCGCCGTGCGGAATTGGCTGGCGGCGACCGGGCTCGACGGCGCCCGGCCGGTGGAGATCGACGGCCGCGACGTGCCGCTGGAATCGGCACTACGCACGCATTTCGACATCACCAAGATCAGTGGCGATCTGCTGTCCTTCATCGCCGCCCGCAATCCCGGTCAGCAGTTGGCGAAACTGCTGCGCCGCGACAACCGCAACGAACTGGACCGCTATCTGTGGGATCGCCATGCCGTCGACGTCCTGCGCGACTTTCCCGTGCGGGCCGATCTGGTGGAGTGGCTCTCGGTGCTGAAAAAGCTGCAACCGCGGCAATATTCGATTTCGTCGAGCCCGCTGGTGAGTCCGCGCGAGGTACAGCTCACCGTCGGCGTGGTGCGCTACGGCGCGGCCGAGGACCCGCGCGGCGGAGTCTGCTCCACCTTCCTCGCCGACCGCGACGAAACCGGTGGCGTACCCGTATTCCTGCAGCGCGCACCGCATTTCCGCCCGCCGTTGGATCCGAACGCGCCGATGATCATGGTGGGCCCGGGCACCGGCATCGCGCCGTTCCGCGGCTTCCTGCACGAACGCCGCGCGCTGGGATGCCGCGGGCGCAACTGGTTGTTCTTCGGCGATCAGCACGCCCAGGACCACTTCTACTACCGCACCGAACTCGAGGACATGTTCCGCTCGGGCTTCCTCACCCGGCTCGACCTCGCGTTCTCGCGGGACCAGCGCGAACGGATCTACGTGCAGCACCGCATGATCGAGCACGGCGCGGAGCTGTGGGCGTGGTTGCGCGACGGCGCCCACCTGTACGTCTGCGGCGACGCCGCGCGCATGGCCCGCGACGTCGACGACGCCCTCCTGAAGATCGCCCGCATCCACGGCAACCTCGACGAGGATGCGGCGCTGGCCTTCAAGAAGCAGCTGACCGCGGAGAAGCGGTACGTGCGCGACGTGTACTGAGCGCGCTACGCGGCGACGATCGGCGGGTTGAGGCGCGCGAAATCCGGCAAGCGGTAGTAGGGGTAGTACGGATACGGCGGCGTCACGGCGCTGATCTTGTCCAGACGGGCCAGTTGCTCGGGGTCGAGTTGCCAGCCGACCGCGCCGAGGTTCTGACGCAACTGTTCCTCGTTGCGGGCGCCGACGATGACCGTCGCGACGGTCGGGCGGGAGAGCAGCCAGTTCAGGGCGATCTGCGGGACGGATTTCCCGGTTTCGGCGGCGAGTTCGTCGAGGACGTCCACGACGTCGTAGAGCAGTTCGTCGTTCACCGGCGGTCCGGCCTCGGCGGTGCGGTGCAGCCGGCTGCCCGCCGGAAGTGGTTGTCCGCGCCGGATTTTGCCGGTCAGCCGGCCCCAGCCCAGCGGGCTCCACACCATCGCGCCGACGCCTTGATCACGGCCGAGCGGCATCAGCTCCCACTCGTAGTCGCGGCCGACGAGCGAGTAGTAGACCTGATGGGCGACGTATCGCGGATGACCGCCCCGGTCGGCCGCCGCCAGCGATTTCATGAGCTGCCAGCCCGCGAAATTCGAGGCGCCCAGGTAACGGATCTTCCCGGCGCGCACCAGATCAGCGAGGGTGTCGTGCACCTCCTCGACCGGCGTCGCGGCGTCGAAGGCGTGCAGCTGGAACAGATCGAGGTAGTCGGTGCCGAGCCGGCGCAGCGCGGTATCGACGGCCGTGATGAGCCGGGAACGTCCCGATCCCGCCTCGGCGGCTCCGGGCCCGGTGGGCAGGCCCGCCTTGGTGGACAGCAGAACTCGATCCCGGCGGCCGCGAATCGCCTGGCCCAGAATCTCTTCCGAGGCGCCGTCGGAGTACACGTCCGCGGTGTCGAACATCGTGACGCCGGCCTCCAGCGCCACATCGACCATCCGGCGCGCCTGCTGGGCGTCGGTATCGCCCCACGCGCCGAACAGTTCACCGCGGCCACCGAAGGTGCCCGCCCCGAAGCTGAGAGCCGGAACGAGCAGACCCGAGGCACCCAGTCGACGATAGTCCATGATCAACCCCTAACGGAACTGAAGTTTCATTAATAGCAGAGACGATACACTCGATCGGACGCTAATGAAACTGGAGGACCGTTATGAGCTCGGACACCGCCGCACCCGGCTCGGTGCGCCCGGGGGGGCGCACGGCCCGCGTCCGTGAGTCCGTCCTGCGCGCGGCCGGGGATCTGCTGGCCGAACGCGGCTTCGCCGAACTCGACCTCGCCGAGGTGGCGGCCCGCGCGGAGGTCGGCAAGACCACCGTCTACCGCCGCTGGCGCACCCCGGCCGGGCTGGTGGCAGACCTGCTCACCGACATGGCGGAAACCTCACTGCCGCATGCCGACACCGGATCGCTGCGCGGCGACCTCACCGCCAATGCGCGCCTCGTCGCGCGCACCCTGACCGATCCACGTCAGGGGCCACTGTTCAAAGCACTTGTGGCCGCGGCCATCTGCGACCCCGAAACCACCGCGGCCCTGCACCGGTTCTACGACGTGCGGATCACCGAATGGGAGCCGTGCGTCGCGGCCGCGATGGAACGGGGCGAACTCGCCCCCGGAACCGATACGCGCGCAGTGGTTTCCGCGGTCTCCGCCCCGCTGTACTACCGCTTCCTGATCTCCGGCGACCCGATCGACGATGCGGTGGCGGTGACCGCCGCCGACGCCGCGGCGGCAGCGGCCACCGCAGGCCTGTTTCACCCGAAGTAGGTGTCCACACGCAGCTCATCAGTCGGCTCAGCATTCGCCGGGAGCAGGGTTCCCATCGCCGGGAATATGGAACCGGCATCGACCGCGGTAGTTGCCACACTTGGTGTGTTCGGACGGGTTCGGAATGTGTGTGCGGTGGCGTTCTGCGGGGGCAAGCGAGGATTGATGAGAGAGATACATCCCGATGTGCAGATCGCGCTCGACATGACGCGTGAACTGCGGAACCGAGTCGCCGATATGCGGGAACGAGCCGACGCGATCGTTGCGCGGCGGCCTTCGCCCAGCGGCCTCGTCATCCCCGAGGTCGACGCACAGGGCCGGTTGACGGACCTGTACCTTGCTCCCGGCACCTGCGATCGCTTCGGTAACCAGGAGTTGGCCCACGAGATCATTGCGGCGATCAAGGAGAGTACCGAAGACGCTCGGCGGCAATATCACATCGCGATGAACGGTCCCGACCATGTCCCACGGCCGCTGCGGGAGGTCGTCGCCGAGTGGCGACGGTCCGACACCACTTCCCGCTGACGGTCCCCATTTCTGGGAAGGCGGAACAATAGGACTGGAAATACTGGCGGGAGGATCGGCCGAGTATGCCGAATTACATGGACCAGGACCCGGATGACCTGCGAAGGCGGGCCGAGGACCATGGTCGGCGTGCGAAGAAGCTCCGTGAATGGGGACAGATTCCACACGACTGGCTATCGGAATTCCCGTCCGGTTACGGCACGATTGCCGAGCCGGTGCGCGCCGCGCTACAGGACTATTACCAACGCCGCCACGACAACGCGGAACGCCTCGCGGACAACCACGACCGAGCCCGGGACAGGCTGATCGAAGCCGCGAATGCCTTGGAGCACACGGAGAATACCAGCGGTCACCGCATCAGAAATGCCGGAGCTCCGAGTTCGCCGCCGGGCGACGGGCCCAACTCCCACGGGCTCATCGGTTCGCCACCACCACCGCGGCCTGGAGTCCCCCCGAGTTCGCCCCAGCCGTCACCGCTGGACCGGACGCCGACCGGGATGCATTCCGGTCCGGCCGAATCGACCACCGATTCGGACGGCCACGCTTTCATCTCTTCGGCACACGATCCCGCGCCTACCGGACCGAGTTTTCGATCGGCGAACACGACAATCGAGGACGCGGCGCCGGAAGGGGTGCCCGTTTCCGCGTTACCCGGCGCGTCCGAGTCGGGGCCGAGCCAGGTTGCGGAGTTCCGCGATACCGCTGCGACGGCCGAAGGTTATTCCTACGCTCCGGTGCCGCCGGCCGGTCCGCAAGGATTCGGATGGGCTCCCGGCGCGCCGCCTGGGCCGGCAGGCTCGGGTCCAGGGGTAGGCCCGCTCGGATCGGGCGCGACGCCATCCCTTCCACGCCCGCTCGCACCGGGCACCTTCGCTTCGGTAGCGCATGCGCCGGAGCGACGGCGCGCACTCCCACCCCTCGTGGTGGGCGACCCCGAGGACGATCTCGGCCTGGCCCGTACCCTCCTGTCCGCGATCCTGGCGGCCGTAGGGACCTCGACTCCCGACGTGAACTGGGCAGTCGCTGTCCTGCGTACACCGAACGGCGCTGTGGTCATGCTGACATCCAGCGAGGGGCGCGGGTGGCTGCCCGCCGGACTGCACCTTCCATCGGAAGTCGTTTCACCCTGGCAGTTGGCCGAGGTGTTCGGCGTATCCGGGCAGATCCAGATCGCACTCCTCGAAGACGTTCCCGATTCCGCCACAAGGCTGGTGAACTTCGCTCGATTAGCCGCTTCCCGGACCGGAGTGCGGCTCAGCGCGCTGGCGTCATCGGCGATGATCTCGAGCGAGATCATCGCCGATCTCGATGCCCACGTCGCCACGGAGGGCTTCATCGCCCCCGCTGAGGCCTGTGTCGATCTGTCGGTGCCCGGCCCGGGCTTGGTCGATCGGCTGGCGCTGACCGGGGCGGATTGGCTGAAGGCGCAAGCGGAAACGATCAGCGACCGGGATATCAGGGCGAGGTGTATCGAATTGGCCCGCATTGCGGACGAACGCCTGCGGTCCGTCTCCCCCGCCACCGATTCACAGGTCGCGACACGTCGCACTCGTCGAGCGCGGTTGCTGACCATCCTGGGGTCGGGGCCGCTGATCGAGCCCTATCCGGGGCGCCCGATCGGCGTATCCGCTGCCACGCCGAGCGGAGACCGGATGCGTGCGAAGGGTGCTGCAAGCGTCCTCGCCGGTGACACCGCTTCGGGCACCTCATCTGTCGCGGTATTGGAGCGACGTGCGGACGAATTGCTGGCACTGGCCGGCAGCCCGGCACCAGATCGTCAGACGCTGCGCGATGCGCTGTACGTGTATGGGGAAGTCGAAGCGAGTCCCCTGGTAGCCACCTTGCGGTTCGGCGCCGGCCCTTCCGCCGCAGTGGTGACGGCGGATTCGGCGGCTCCGGTTCCAGCGGTGGTGAACGGTTCAGCGGCGCCGGATAGTGCCGGCAGCCTGAGGAGGGCCTGATGGGCGACAAAGACGCAGATAAAGTCATCAGCGACATCGAGGATCGGGACAATTTCGGCGGCTGGGGTCCCTGGCAGGACGACCATCACTTCCAGGGTGACGAAGTGAAGAACACCCTGGAAGAAATCAATGGGCTGAGCGATGCCGACCTGAAGAAAGTCTTCGACAAACTGAGCATGGCTATGTCGAACGGCTATGTGGAATCACCGCTGACGCGACTGGCGAAAGATGCGAAAGATCAGGGATTCGATCCCAAGTATGCCACTCTGGTGGACTCCCTGAGTAAACCGGACCCGCAGGCTGTACTGGATGCGCGGAAAACCGAGAACGAGGCGAAGGAAAAGGTCACCTTCCGGGACGGATGGGGCTGGGAGACGAGGGATGAGAAAAATCATCTCGAGTGGGTGGACCTCTACGTCCCGAAGGGCGCCAGCGACTCGTTGACGGCATTGATCGGGGATACGCAGTTCACAATGCAGTGGGGATTCGACACCCTCGGCGCGCATGAGGCGAAGGACGCACCTCCGTTCAGCAAGATCCTCGATTCGGATCCGAATGTGAAAGAAGTCGACGGCTGGTCCCAGATCAAGGACGATCATGAGAAGATCGTGAAGCAGCTGACCGATCGACAGCATGACCAAGAGGCAAAGCTCAACGGTGTCAACCTCGATACCCTCGATACCAAGATTTTGGGGAAAAAAGTCTTCACCGACTTGAAGACGGTGAAAGACAATCTCAACGACCAACTGAAAATCGATTACCTCCCGGCGGACAACAAAGCGCCCGGCCCGTACTCCACCCGGGATGGTGACGACATAAACTACTATTCCGGTGATCCGCAGCATCCCATCAAGACCACTGTCTACCAGAAGTCCAGTGATGGCAATTTCTATCTGACCGCTCAGGCTGAGCAGATGTTCTACGTCTCCGCGATTCACGCGGCAGTCGACGATTGGCACGAAAAATACAAGGCCGCCATCAAGGATTACAGCGACAAGGCTGCGAAGGTCGACGGTGGCGACGACAACGGCGGCAACAACAACGGAGGCAAGAAAGACGGGGGTAACGACAACGGAGGTAACAACAACGGGGGCAACAACAACGGCGGTAACAACAATGGAGGCAACAACAACGGCGGTACTACGACCACCGGGCAGGATGCTCTGAACGGTCAGGGGAACGATCAACCCCAGAACTTCTCGGATCTGTTTCCCGCCGGTCTCACCGATGGAACCGCGACCGATCCGTCGGCGACCGGCGACGGCACGACAACCGACGCGACCGGCACCGACACAACCGGCACCGATGCAACCGGCACCGACGGCACACAGACCTCGACAACCGAGCCCGCATCATGGCTCAACCAAGCCATTGACGACATCAAGAACAGCGCCACCGCTGCGCCGGCGGCTGCCACATCGGCACAAAACTCCGCCCAACCGGTCAATCCCCTGCTGAACATGATGCCCGGACTGGGTTCAGCACTCGGGGGAATGGGCCAGGGCAACGGGCCGTTCGGGAGCGGTGTCGGAAACTCGGGAGGCGTCGGAAACCCGGACGGCACTTCTGGTTCACGTTTCGGCAGGCAAGGACAGCAGCCTCCGAGTGCACCGTTCGTGCAGCCTGCGGCGGCCACGAGTAGCCAACCCCTGACCGGGTTCCAACCCGGCGTGGTGTCCGCGTCGGCTACTTCGCCCGGACCCGTTCCCGCGAACAGCCATTCGATGGTCGACATGAAACTGCCGGATGGCAGCGCGCAGAAAGTCTCCGCTGTCGTGGCCGACGTCGTGAACAAGGAAATGAACAATCCGAACGGCTGTAACGCCGACGGCGCCTACGGCAACGCACTCGGCCAGTTGACACAGATCGACCCCTCAGCGGCGCACACGGGCGACATCGTGCGGTGGGGCAACCACAGTGCGGTCATCGTGCGGGAAGGCCCGGACAACGCGTATATGGTCGTCGACGGTCAGATGAAACCGCTCAACTTGATGACGCAAGGGTCACTGACGGACTACACGTTCTTCCATCCCTCCGGCGCAGACCCGAGTGATGCCGGGCAGAGTCAACGGAATACCGCGCAATCCGTCGCGGCGACGACAGCGACGGGCCCAGGCGTCAGCGCCGAGCAGAGCCGGCAAATATGACCGATGCCCTGGTCCGAAGTGCTGGAGATTTTCTCGTCGACGTCGCACAGCGCATGGCGCCGGATTGCGCGGCAGACGTCCTGCGCACTGCCCTGCGAAGTGCGTGTGCGGGACGCCTGAACGCGCGCGGACCCGACGGCAGACGTGCCAGTCAACTGACCAGCACCGGAATGCCCTTCGAAATCAGCCTTACCGGAGGACGAGGGGCACGAACTCCCGCCGTTCGTTACGGCACCGAGATCATTCCGCCGGGCCGAGGCAACTCGGCCAGGTTCATCGCGCTGTCGGCCGCAATCAGAGAGCTGGCCGCGCTGCTGCCCGTCGCCGACAGGTCGGTTGTCGAAACGATCGAAACCTTTCTCGAGGCGATCTATCCCCTCAGCCTGCGGCAGTCGGCGCGCAAACCGCTGTGGACATGGCTGGGGGTGGTCCATCACGCTGCATTGCCACATCGGCTGGCGGGTTTGAAGGTTTACGGCACCCCCAACGCCTCACCGGGAGCCTTCGAGCGACTTTGTCGGGCCTGGCCCGGTTTCGAGGAAGTGCTCACTCTGCCCGACGACGAAAAGTACTTCGCTCCCATCTTCGTTGCGATCGAAATCGACGCACTCGGCGAGGTCACTGAGAAGGCCTACCTGCGCCCTCGCTGTCGCGATGTCGTCCTGCCCATGAAGCTCGTGCGAAGTTTCGGCGATCCGGCCTGGGAGGTGCTGAGAGAGTTGGTCGAGTGCGGTGTGGACGCCGCCGGACTTTACAAGAACGACTTCATCGCATGTCGTGCCCGGCGCGGCGACAGAACTACCTTCACGCTGTCGTTCTGTCCGCGACGAGGTGAGAACATCGACGAACTCGCGTCCGAGCTCGCAGCACGGCACCACGGCACCCCGGACGCGATAGATGCGATGACCCACGCCGCGAAAACCACCCACGCCACCGTGACGTTCTCCGTTCTCGGCCTGGGGTTTTCGCCGGAATCCGGGATCGACAAGTTCACCGTGTACGGCACGCCGACCTGGGAACTGCCAGAACGCGGAATGCGCCTGCCGGTCTGATGCGCCGATCGGCGCTCAGGCCGGCCGGTACGGGTCGCGGCCGGTCAGGCCGAGCAGGCGCTCCCAGTCCGACGCATCGGCCGGGACCTCGATCACCGGGCCGAACAGACCCGGAACGCCTTCGCGCGGCGTATCGCGAAACTGCTCGAGCAGCACCGCCACATCCTTGTCGGCGGGCTCGAAGCGGCGGCCGGTGGCGCGGGCCAGATCCCAGCTGTGCATCACTACCTCGTTCAGGGCGAATCCGGCCATCGCGGGCGCGGGGGCGGTGACGCCGCCGACCTCGGTATCGCCCTCCCAGGCGGCCGGGTCGCGCCACGCCTCGGCGAGGGCTTTCAACTGCGTGGTGATCAACTCGCCCCAACCGCCGGGCAGGTCGGCGTCCGGCGCCTGCTCCGGCGGTGCGGAACGGCCGATGCCCTCCTTGGTGGCGCCCTGCCGGAACGCCTCGCTGAAGCCGATGGTGTGGAACAGCAGATCTCGCACGGTGACGCCCGGGCTCGGGGTCGCCGCGGGCAGATCCTCCGCGCCGATGCCGCTGACGATCTCGACCATCGCATCGGTGGCGCTCTCCAGATCGAAGTGGGGTGTCGCCATGTGATCCTCCTCCGAATACGGCCTGTACCGGCACAGGCACCCACAGAAGGGACGGGGCGAGCCGCCGGAATTCATCGGTGACAGCGCGCGAGCGGGTTGCCAGCCGGAGCGGGTGAGGGCATCCTCGACAGTGCCGGATCGCCGTATCCGACATGTCGGACCCCCAGCGGAAGGGAGCAACCGATGACCGATCCCACCATCGACACCACCTCCGTGGACATGGTTCCGGAGGCCGATCAGCTGGAGCAGAGCCTCGAGGTCGCTCCGGAGGAATCCGAAGTCGATCTGCCCGTGGCCACGGCCGACCGCGAAGCCGCCGAGGCCGACCTCATCGAGCAGTCGATTCCCGTGCCGCTCGACGACGAATACGACGAGCCCGAGGCCGAATACTGACCTATTCGATGCCGGCGCGCACCGCGGCATGCAACTCGCGCAGGCTGGATCGCTCGGTCGCGACCTCCAGCACGCGAATGCCGTGGGCGTGCCCGGTCAGTTCCACCGCCAGCTCGGCCGGATCGACCTGCCGATGCGGAATCCGGTAGGCGGCGCACAGCGCTGCCAGATCCATCCCGTGCGGAGTGCCGAAAATGCGCTCGAAGACGCCGGCGTACTGCGGATCACCCTGTTCGAGCAGTTCGAAGATGCCGCCGCCGTCGTCGTTGGCGACCACGATGGTGAGATCCGCCGGACGCGGCTCCCCCGGGCCGATCAGCAGGCCGGAGGCATCGTGCAGGAAGGTCAGGTCGCCGATCAGCGCGAAGGTCCGGCCGGGATGACTCAACGCCGCGCCGACCGCGCTCGACACCGTGCCGTCGATACCGGCCACACCGCGGTTGGACAGCACCTTCACCCCGGGATGGGGATGCGACACCAGCGCCGCGTCCCGCACCGGATTCGAGGCGCCGAGCAGTAGCTGGTCTCCCTCGCGCAGGGCGTCCATCACCACGGAGGCCACATGCAGGCCGGTCGGCTTGGGATGGCGGGCCAGTTCGGTCCGGATCGCGCGGCAGGCCATCGCGTCGAGTTCGCGGCACTGCTCGAGCCATTCCGGACGCGGCGCCCCGGAGGTGACCGCGCGGGTGCCGGTGCCGACGACATTGCCGGAGACATCGGGCCAGCGCGGGCCGGTGGTCAGGGCGAAGACGGTGACATCCGGATCGGCCAGCACCTTCGACACCTGCCGATGCAGCGTGGGACGGCCGGTGATGATCGCCTGCCGCGGCTTCAGCAACGGCAGCGCCAGCGGATGCAGGGCCGGGCCGGGCATCGCGGCGGTGGGCTCGGCGACCGTGGGCAGCTGCGCCAGCTCGGCGCGATAGCCCGCGCCGTGACCGGAGATGACGACGGTATCGGGCGTCAGATCGATCTCCAGCGGGACGTCCAGGGTCGCGTACTGGGTCTCGGTCCACGGCGCGTCACCGATGCGTCCGGCCGGAATCGGCTCGCCCGCAACGGCATCGGGGACCAGCGGTTCCCGCAGCGGGATGTCGAAGTGCACGGGCCCGGCGTTGCCGGACCGGGTGCCGCGCGCGGCGGCCAGGACGCGGCAGACCGCGGCCCGCCACACGCTGTTCTGGCTGCGGTAATCCGGTTCCTCCTCGGCCAGGCCCAGGCTGATCGCGGCCCGCACCTGACTACCGAACAGGCCGAACTGCTCGACGGTCTGATTGGCGCCGCTGCCCAGCATCTCGTAGGGACGGTTGGCGCTGAGCACGATCAGCGGCTGCCGGGCGTAGTTCGCCTCCAGCACCGCGGGCCCGAGGTTGGCCACCGCGGTTCCCGAGGTCATCACCACCGGCACGGGCGCCCCGGTGGACACCGCCATGCCGACCGCGAGGAATCCGGCGGTCCGCTCGTCGATGCGCATATGCAGTCGCAGCCGCCCCGCCGCATCGGCCGCCTGCAGCGCGAAGGCCAGCGGCGCGTTGCGCGAGCCCGGGCACAGCACGACATCGCGCACACCCCCGCGCACCAGCTCGTCCACCACGACCTGGGCCTGTGCTGTCGATGGATTCACACTCTCAGACTGTCAGACCTTCCGGCCGGAGGGGACGTCGACCCGCTCACACCTCGTTCATCGAGTTAGGTTTTGCTAACCCAATCTCCAGGCTGAGCGGTTCGGGAAGTCGACGCCGGGCTGATCGAGCCGGCCGCGGGCCCCCCGCCGTTCGGCATCCGGGGATCACACTCCATCCGGATGCCGAACGACGAGGTCGCAGAACCGCAACTCAGCCGGCGTGCCGCTGGACCAGGTCGCCGACGCGCGGGAGCGCCTCGACCACATGCTTTTTCGCCGACGAACGCAGCGACGAGTACGCCTTCTTCAGCGCCGGACGCGACGAGGCCTCGGCACGAGCGTCGGTCACCGCGAGCAGCGACTCGGCAACCTCGTCGGAGTTGGCGACCAGCAGATCGGCAAACGAGCCGCTACCCGCCGCCTGGTACTGAGCCCAGTACGGTTCCAGTCGCTCGACGAACTTGGGTGCGAACGACTCCAGCGCGTCCGAGACGATGGTCGGGCTGACCTTCTTCACCGCGGCGTAGCCGCCCTTCACGGCCAGGCCCGATGCACCCCCCTTATCCGACACCTCCGCATCCAGAACCTCCTGGGCGTCGGCCAGGAAGGCCGGGCGTTTGGCGTCATCGAGCAGGGATTCAGACAGTGCTGCAACCACTTTCAGGTTCCTCCGGATAGTTTTTCGATGAGCGAGCGCGGGTAACTATACGCATCGGACGCACCGGACACACCGTCCTCTCGCCGACTACGGCTGCCAGGGCAGCAACTGCACCATGAGCCCTTCACAATCGGCGAGCAACGTTTCGGATTCGTCGCGCAGTCGCGCGGAGACGAAAGTCTTGCGCCCCTCCACCCGATCGACGGTCCCCTCGACCGTCAGGGGCGTCTCCAACGGGGTCACCTTGCGGTAGTTGACGTGCAGAAATGCGGTGCGGCTGATCGGCCGGCCCGCATAGTGCACGAGCGAGCCGAACAGATCGTCGAACAGCAGCGGCAGCACGCCGCCGTGCACGGCGTTGTTGCCGCCGAGGTGAAATCGGCGGAATTCGCCGCGCATCCGGACACCGGTGGGACCGGCCTCGGTCATCACCCACGGCGGCAGCAGGAGGCTGCCGCGCCCCGGCAGCGCCGGCACGCGCCCTGACGGGCCCTGCAATTCCGGTGCGCGATAGGGCTCGAGCAGTTCGGCCAGCGCGTTGGCCTGAGCGAGGGCCTGCCCGAATATTTCGTCGGTACAGTCGACCGAGACGGTGAGGTCCTGGAGGGTGCGCATCGCCTCCAGGAACGGCGCGTAGTTCGCGCCGAGTTCGGCCTCCTCCACCTTGGGAAATCCGCCGTGCTTCTCGTACCGATCGGCATCGACCGCACTGGTGTCGATCGCCGGTTCCGCGCGCTCACTCATACCTGCACGGTAACGCCAGTTCTTACACCGTCCAACCCAACCCGTCGGTAGCTCTCCGGTTACAGGACGAATCGGACGAACATCACATTGCCGACGGCCCGCCCCGGCGGGGGCGAACAGCCGGTGACGGGTGGGGTGCATGATGGCTCGGGTGACGTTCAATCCGAAACTCTGGGAGCCCGTCGCGGGTTTCGAGGACCTGACCGACATCACCTACCACCGGCACATCGAACAGGGCACCGTGCGCGTGGCCTTCGATCGTCCGGAGGTGCGCAATGCCTTCCGGCCGCACACCGTCGACGAGCTGTACCGCGCGCTCGACCACGCGCGGACGACGCCGGATGTCGGTGCGGTCCTGCTCACCGGGAACGGGCCCAGTCCCAAGGACGGCGGATGGGCGTTCTGCTCCGGCGGCGATCAGCGCATCCGCGGGCGCAGCGGATACCAGTACGCCGAGGGTGAGACCGCCGACACCGTCGACAAGGCCCGCGCCGGACGCCTGCACATCCTCGAGGTGCAGCGGCTGATCCGGTTCATGCCGAAGGTGGTCATCGCGCTGGTCAACGGCTGGGCGGCCGGTGGCGGGCACAGCCTGCACGTGGTCTGCGACCTGACCCTGGCCAGCCGGGAGCACGCCCGGTTCAAGCAGACCGACGCCGATGTGGGCAGCTTCGACGGCGGCTACGGCAGCGCCTACCTGGCGAAGATGGTCGGGCAGAAATTCGCCCGGGAGATCTTCTTCCTGGGCCGCCCCTACACCGCCGAGCAGATGCATCACATGGGTGCGGTGAACGCGGTCGTCGACCACGACCGGCTCGAGGACGAGGCGCTGGAGTGGACCGCCGACATCCTCGCGAAATCCCCGCAGGCGCAGCGCATGCTCAAATACGCGTTCAACCTGACCGACGACGGCCTGGTGGGCCAGCAGCTGTTCGCCGGTGAGGCGACGCGCCTGGCCTACATGACCGACGAGGCGATCGAGGGCCGCGACGCGTTCCTGGAAAAGCGCGAGCCGGACTGGAGTCCCTACCCGTACTACTTCTGAGCGGCCTCCCGCCGACTCCGTGGCCGTCATTCGGTCACGGAGTCCGGCCGGATCGCGGCGGACCTCGCGAAGCCGCCTCTCGGCCCGAGGCGGTCCCTCTAGGCTCGATTCGTGGACATCCTCAGCAGTCGAATCATCCTGCGGCCGAGCGATTACGAACGCACGCTGGCGTTCTACCGAGACGGGCTGGAATTGGCGATCGCGCGGGAGTATCCGGGCGGCACGGTGTTCTTCGCCGGGCAGTCGCTGATCGAGGTGGCCGCGCACGGACGCGACGAGACGGCCCCCGCCGGCTTCGCGGGCGCGGTGTGGTTGCAGGTGCGCGACGCGAGCATCGCGGCCACGGAACTGGCGACCCGCGGCATCCCCATCGACCGGCCGCCGGTGCGCGAACCCTGGGGCCTGATCGAGATGTGGCTGCGCGACCCGGACGGTGTTCCGATCGTTCTGGTCGAGGTGCCCGCCGACCATCCGATGCGCCGCGACACCCGCAGGCCACCGGAATGACCCCGCCTTACCATCCCGGCCGGTCGGACATGTCGGGAACCTGGCCATCGCGTTAACGGATCGATAACGCACACTGGAGGCGTGACCGCCGAACTGTTCGTTCTGCTCATCGTCGTCGTCACGGCTCTCGTTTTCGACTTCACCAACGGCTTCCACGACACCGCCAACGCCATGGCGACCTCGATCGCCACCGGCGCCCTGCGCCCGCGCGCCGCGGTGCTGCTGTCCGGCGGGCTGAATCTGATCGGCGCCTTCCTCAGTGTCGAGGTGGCCGCCACGGTCGCCGAGGGCATCGTGCGGCTGGACGAGGTGGGCGGCGCGGACCTGCTCGCCATCGTCTTCGCGGGCCTCGTCGGCGGGATCCTGTGGAATCTGCTCACCTGGCTCTTCGGCCTGCCGTCCAGCTCCTCTCACGCCCTGTTCGGCGGCTTGATCGGCGCCACCATCGCCGCGCTCGGCTGGAGCGGGGTGATCTGGTCGGCCGGGCAGAAGGGCGTGCTCACCAAGATCATCGTGCCCGCGGTGCTGGCGCCCGTGGTCGCGGCACTGGTCGCCTCGATCGGCACCTGGCTGGTGTACCGGATCACCCGCAGCAGTGATCAGCGGATCGTGAACCGCAGTTTCCGATGGGGCCAGATCGGCTCGGCCTCGTTGGTGTCGCTGGCTCACGGCACCAACGACGCGCAGAAGACCATGGGCATCATCTTCCTGGCGCTGATCGCCTACGGGTCGGCGCAACCCAGCGACCCGCTGCCGCTGTGGGTGATCGTGGCCTGTGCGGTGGCCATCGCCGCCGGCACCTCGCTGGGCGGCTGGCGCATCATCCGAACCCTCGGCAAGGGTCTGGTCGACATCACCCCGCCGCAGGGCCTGGCGGCCGAATCCACCAGTGCCGCGATCATTCTCACCTCGGCGCATTTCGGGTTGCCGCTGTCGACCACGCAGACGGTGACGGGCGCCATCCTGGGTACCGGCATGGGCCGCCCGGGCGCCGAGGTGCGCTGGTCGGTGCTCGGGCGCATGGTGGTGGCCTGGGTGTTCACCCTGCCGCTGGCCGGACTGGCGGGTGCGATCTGCTGGGCGCTGGCGCATCTGATCGGCGGACTGCCCGGCGTGCTGGTCGTCTTCGCTCTCCTGATCGCGACGGCCGGCCTGATCTATCTGCGCTCGCGCCGGACCCCGGTGCACGCCGCGAACGTGAACGAGCAGTGGACGAGCCTGCCGGGGGCCGACGGCACCGGACCGGCCGTCGAATCCCGGTCCGCCGCCCCCGAGCAGACCGTGGGTACCCCCGATTCGGGGCCCGCCGATTCGGGGCCCACCGGTTCGGGCGCCGCGGACTCCGGTGACACGATCTCCCCCTCCGGCGACTCACGCGCCGCCCATCGCGCCGCAAGGAACTTCTGATGCAGACCCTGATCGACGATCTGACCGAGCTGTGGCGAGTGACCGCCGCCGCCTTGATCTTCGGGGCCGGATTGCCGGCGATCTTCGCGCTCGGGGTGCGGCTGCATTCGATCGCGGGAGATGCGCCACAACCGGATTCCACCCGCCGGCGCGCGGCTGCGGCCTGCGCGGGGTTGTGTTATTCGGTGGTATTGCTGACCGTCATCGCCGGAGTGTTGTTCGTTGCCAGAGGTTTTCTGGCCGCCCGACTCGGCATCCATCTGTTCGGTCAGGGCTGAGCTGCCGCGAGGCGCCGCCCCGATCGTCGAAAGGACATACGTGACCACCGAATCCGCATCGCCACAGCAACCCGAATCGAACGAGGCCGCGCCGTCGGTTCTGCAGAAGGTGCTGGGCTGGCTGCGCGCCGGATATCCGCAGGGTGTGCCCCAATCGGACTATGTCGCGCTGCTGGCCGTCCTGCATCGCCGGCTCACCGACTACGAGGTGCATCTGGTGGTCGAGGAGCTGGTGCGCGAACGCGCCGGCGACGACGAGATCGCCCAGGAGGAGATCGAGGCGGCGATCGCCCGAGTTGCCAAGGAGCTGCCGGGCGAGGACGATATCGCTCGAGTGGCATCGCACCTGGCAGCGGGTGGTTGGCCGCTGGCGACACCGACGTCGGACTGACCTTCTCCCCTTATTCAGCGAAGGAAGTGCGGACCCGTTCACGGGTCATCGACCTCGACATGACACGATCGCGAACGTGAGCACCACCCTGCGGACCCTCCCCATGCCCACCGGAGCCGCGGTGGGTGACATCTTGCCGCATCTGCGGGAAGCCTTGGAGGGCAACGGTCCGGCGTGGCTGCCGATCCCCACCGGCGATCGCCGGGAATCCCATCGACTCTCCAGCGCACTGCGCCCGGGTGAGGAGATCGACGACGACGTCGCCCTCGTGGTCACCACCTCCGGCACCACCGGCGTCCCCAAGGGCGCGATGCTCACCTCGGCCGCCCTGCGCGCCAGCGGCGATGCCACCCACGAGCGGCTCGGCGGTCCGGGCCAGTGGCTGCTGGCGCTGCCCACCCATCACATCGCCGGAGTGCAGGTGCTGTTGCGCAGCATCCAGGCGGGCACCGAACCGGTGGTGCTGGACGTCTCGGGTGGTTTCCTGCCCGGCGGGCTGGCGACGGCGGTGTCCGGTATGACCGCGCCCCGGCGCTACACCTCACTGGTGCCGACGCAGCTCATCAAGGCACTCGACGATCCGGTCGGCGCACAGGCGCTCGCGGCGCTGGACGCGGTACTGGTCGGCGGCGCGGCGACACCGCAGCCGGTACTCGACCGGGCCCGCGCGGCCGGCATCAACGTGGTCCGCACCTACGGCATGAGCGAGACCTGCGGTGGCTGCGTCTACGAGGGCGTGCCGCTGGCGGGTGCGAAGGTGCGCATCGAGGACGGACGGGTACTGCTCGGCGGGACCATGCTGGCCAAGGGCTATCGCGGCATCCCCGACCACCCGGCGTTCGCCGAACCCGGTTGGTTCCGCACCGAGGACGCCGGCACATTCGACAACGGCGTGCTGACCATCACCGGGCGCCTGGACGAGGCCATCATGACCGGTGGCCTGCTGGTGATCCCGCAGGTCGTCGAGGCCGTGCTCGCCACCCACCCGGCGATCAACGAGGCCGTGGTGCTGGGTCTGCCCGATCCGCGGCTGGGTCAGCGGGTGGCGGTGGCGGTGGTGCCCAATCCGGGCACGACCCCCACGCTGGACGAATTGCGCGCACATGTGGTTGCTGAGCTCGACCCGATCGCCGCCCCGCGGGAGCTGGCGATCCTCGACGAGATCCCGATGCGCGGCCCCGGCAAGCCGAATCGGGTGAAGCTGCGCGAGCACCTGCTGGAGCAGGCGACCCACTGACCGTGCCGCGGTGACACCGATCACCGCGTCGCAGCTCTGATCAACGCTTCCACCTGCGATGATGCCGCCACTTGCGTGGGCGGTGCGATATGCAAGCGGCCCGCGATCGCCCTTGCGCGACCGTGCAACAGCGGTGCAAGACGGGTGCAAGTCGGCCCCCGCACAGTTGTGGCATGACTTCTTACGCACCTGCTGATGCACTCGCCATCGAGGCGGACGGGCTGGTCAAGGTCTTCGGGGAGCAGCGGGCCGTCGACGGCGTGAGCCTGGCGGTGCCGCAGGGCGCCGTCTACGGCGTGCTCGGCCCGAACGGGGCCGGCAAGACCACCACCATCCGCATGCTCGCCACCCTGCTGCGCCCCGACGGCGGCCGGGCCCGGATCTTCGGCCACGACGTCGTGGCCGAACCCACCGCGGTCCGTTCGCTGATCGGTGTCACCGGCCAGTACGCCTCGGTCGACGAAAAGCTCAGCGCCACCGAGAACCTGATCATCTTCTCCCGGCTGCTCGGGCTGAGCCGGTCGCAGGCAAAGCGCCGCGCGGCCGAACTGCTCGAGGAATTCGGGCTCACCGAGGCGGCGACCAAGGCACTCGAGAACTTCTCCGGCGGTATGCGCCGGCGCCTGGACCTGGCCGCCAGCCTGATCGCGACGCCGCCGCTGCTGTTCCTCGACGAGCCGACCACCGGCCTGGATCCGCGCACTCGCGCGCAGATGTGGGAGACCATCCGCCGGCTCGTGCGCGAGGGCGCCACGGTGCTGCTCACCACGCAGTATCTGGACGAGGCCGACCAGCTCGCCGACCGCATCGCGGTGATCGACCACGGCAGGGTGATCGCCGACGGCACCTCCGACGAACTCAAGGGTTCGGTCGGGCAGTCCGCGCTGCAGATCACCGTCGCCGACCGCGACGCCATCGAACGCGCCCGCACCCTGATCGGCGAATTCCTCTCCCGCGCCGACGGCAAGCTGGTCGAGGCGAGCATCTCGCCCGAGGCCGGTCGCGTCACCGCCCCGCTCAGCGATCCGAGCGTGACCGCGGATCTGTTGATCCGGTTGCGCGACAACGATATCCGCGTCGACGAGATCACCGTCAGCAAGCCCAGCCTGGACGAGGTGTTCTTCGCCCTCACCGGCCACGCCGCCGAATCCGACGACGCCGATACCGATTCCGAGGGCACCGCGGCATGAGACCGGCCCCCGCCACGTTCCCCACTCCCCCGAAGGACATATCGTGACCACCACACTTCCCGCCCCCGCAACCGGCCGGCACGCCGCGCGCGCCGCGATTCCCGTTGCCAGCAACCGCATCTCACTGCGCCAGACCGTCGAGAACTCGCTCACCATGGCGTATCGCGGCATCCTCAAGATCAAGCACAATCCGGAACAGCTGTTCGACGTCACCGTGCAGCCGATCCTGTTCACCGCCCTGTTCGCCTACATCTTCGGCGGCGCCATCGGCGGCAGCGTGCAGGCCTACCTACCGGTGCTGATTCCGGGCATCCTGGTCCAGACGGTCGTACTCACCTCGGTCGTCACCGGCACCCAGCTGCGCGAGGATATGGACAAGGGCGTCTTCGACCGCTTCAAATCCCTTCCCATCGCCCGCGTTTCGGCACTGGCGGGCGCGCTGATCGCCGATATGGTGCGCTACGGCATCGCCACCGTCCTCACCATCGTGGTCGGCCTGATCCTGGGCTACCGGCCCGAGGGTGGCGTCGTCGGCGTGGTCGTCGCCGGTCTGGTCGTGGTGTTCTGCTCGTTCGCGGTCAGCTGGATCTGGGCGCTGGTCGGTGTCACCGGTAAGAGCGCCGCCTCGGTCCAGGGCATCTCGATGATGATCATGTTCCCGCTGACCTTCATGTCCGGAGCGTTCGCGCTGGTCAGCACCATGCCCGGCTGGATGCAGGGCATCAACAAGGCCAATCCCGTGTACTACATGGTGAATTCGTGCCGCGAGCTGATGAACGGCAACGTCTACAGCAGCAACCTGGCGTGGTGCCTGATCGGCTCGGCGGTCGTGATCGCGATCTTCGCCCCGCTGGCCATCCGGGCCTACATGCGCCGGGCGTGATCGAATCCACCACCACACTGTCCGCCGGTCGCGAAGGTGACCGGCGGACAGTGCTGTGGGCAGCCGTCGCCACCTCCCGCGGAGATCGCGCGACCGCCGCCTCAGGCGCCGAGCAGAGTTTCCAGTTCCGGCAGCATCGCGAGGATGCGCTGTGCGGCCGAACGGCGGTTGAGACTCGAGACCGCATCCTGTCCGGCATCGATCATCTCCGTACCGACGGTGGCCCGCGCCAGATCCAGATGCCGATTCCAGCGCATCGACGAATAGTCCTGGCGGCCGACAACTTTCATCGCCAGCGCCAACAGCGTCGCACCGGTTTCCGGATCGGTTCCGGTCCGGACCAGATAGGAACCGAGCGCACCGGCGGCGCCGCCGATCTGCGGAAGGTCGATGAACTGGGTGAGCCGCTCCCGCGCCACCCTGGCCACCTGACCGGGCAACTCCGGCACCTCGTGCACGGCGTCGTGGAGAATGTGGGCGTCGAGCACGGCGCTGGCGACGATGATGTCCCCCGGCCCCGGACCGGCCCCGGCATACGGCCAGTTGAACAGTTGCAGGCTGCGCCGGAACGTGCGCAGACCGCGCTCGATATCACCTTCCGCCAGTTCGAGTTCCGCCATCCCGGCTACGACGGCACCCTTGCGGTGGTTCGGCTGCGTCACCGGTTCGTCCAATCCGACGCCGTCGTCGATGACGCCCAGCGCGTGTTCGAGTTCCCGCCGCGCATCGGCCAGCTGTCCGGCGCCGACCATGGAGACCGCGAGGAAGCTGCGCAGTTCCACGCTCTCCTCGAAGCAGCGCAACTCCTGCATCAGCTCCACCGCGCGCCGGTAATAGGCCACGGCCTCCTCGTACCGCGCCGCCTGCGAGGCCATCTGCCCGAGATGCTGGGAGCACATCGCGGTGCCCCAGACATCGCGTCCCTCGAGCAATGCGAGAGCCTGGCGCGCATCGCGGATCGACCCGGCGGTATAGCTGGCGTTCTCGCGCATATTGGCGCGCAGCAGGAAGGCGAGCGCACGGACGAGGTCGTCGCCGGAGCGGGTGCCCGCCGCCATCAAACGCACGCCATAGGCGACATCGATTCGCGCGCAGAGCATGTCGCCGAGATACCGGACGCCGGGCGTGAGATCGGCGGTGGCGAGCACGCGGCGGGCCCGGGAGCGGATCACCGCGAGGGGCCGCACTCCGGGCTCGCCGAAGGCCAGATGCATCGCCAGGAATACGTAGCTCTGCAATTCCAAATCGGCCTCGATCCGAGTGCGCGGCCCCTCGGGCGGCGGCACCGGCACGACGCGGGGCGCCCAGCTCATCAGCTCCATATGCGCGCCACGCATCACCCAGAGCATGGCGACGGGCGCGAAAACCGAGAACACCGTACGGGAATCGGCATTTTCCACGGCATGGCGCAGCACCGCCAGCAGGTTGTCGAGTTCGGCGGCCAGCGACAGCACCGTGCGGACCTGATCCGGCCCGTCGTAGTTGAGTGCCGTGTGGTGCGCGAATTGCCGTGCCCAGCAGCACATCCGATCCATCACCAGATCGGCCTCACCGGTCGCGAGCAGCTGCTCCTCACCGAATTCCCGCACCGTCTCGAGCATGCGGTAGCGAGTGGCTACCATCTCGTCGTCGGCCAGCACGGTGAGTAGCGACTGGCTCACCAGCCCGTCCACAGCGGCCACCGCGTCGATCGAATCCGGGCCCGAGACCACGGATTCGGCTGCCTCCAAGGAGAATCCGGCGGGAAAGCGGCACAACCGCCGCAATGCCAGCCGCTGTTCGGGCTCGAGCAGATTCCAGCTCCACTCGATCACCGCGTGCAGGGTGCGGTGGCGTTCGGGTGAGCTGCGGTCACCGGAACGCAGCAGGGCGAAGCGGTGTTCGAGCCGGCTCTCGATCTCCTCCACGCTCATGGTCCGCACCCGGGCCGCGGCCAGTTCGATGGCCAGCGGCAGCCCGTCCAGGGTGCGGCACAAGCGCGCGACGACCGCCGGATCCAGCCTCGCCGAGGGTCGCACCGCCCGCGCCCGGCTGACGAACAGCTCGGTGGCCGGCGAGCCCTGCGCGCCGATCGCCAACGGCGGCAACGGATATACCGTCTCGGCGGTGATCGCCAGCGGCGCCCGGCTGGTGGTCACCACCGTCAGATGTTCACAACTGCCGACCAGGTCGGCGACCACCTCGGCGGCCGCGTCGATGAGATGTTCACAGTTGTCCAGGATCAACAGGACGGGACGCAGCGACAGCGCCTCCCGCAACCGGCGCCGGCCGTCGATGGTCTGGTTGCGGCGCAACACATTCGCTTCGCGGGAGTATTCGTTGACACCGAGAACCGCACCGATGGCCGCCTCGATCTCCGCGCACGTCGCGGCGTGGCGCTCACCGGGGTCGCCGTCGGAAGCGGCACGCAGCGAGGCCAATTCGACCAGCGCCACCGCCTGCTTGCCCGCGATACGCGCGCCCAGCTCGTTGGCGACGCGAGTCTTGCCGGTGCCGCCCGGACCGAGCACGGTGGTCACCCGGAACTCCTGGACGAGCTTCTCCAGTGCCACCAGATCGCCGTCGCGGCCGAGCAGCGGATTGGGGGCCGCGCGCAGGCCGAGCGCCGTATTCGGCGGCGCGGCAGCGGTTTCCGGGTGCCCGTACGGTTCCGATGACAGCGCGTGCTGGGCGGTGGACACCCGCTGTGTCGCGGAGGTGGCCTGCCCCGATTGCGGCTGCACCGCCGGATGGTCGCCGCGCAGAATCGCGGTGTTCAACGCCACGAGCGCCGGACCGGGGTCCGCACCCAATTCCTCACCCAGTCGCGTCCGCAGCCCGGCGAAGACCTCCAGGGCCTCGTTCGAGCGTCCGTCGCCGGCCAGCAAGCGCATCAGGGTGGCATGCGCGGGCTCGTCGAGCGGTTCGGCCGCGGCCGCCCGCCGCGCCACCCGCAACGCACCGCCGAGATCGCCGGCGGCCTCCCGGGCAGCCAGTTCCACGGTGTCCAGCGCCGACCAGCGCGCGGCCGCGAATTCGTGCAGCTCGTCGGCGACGGGACCGGGCGGCAGATCCGCGCCGGGTTCGCCCCGCCACAGCGCGCGTGCCCGCTGCACCAGGCCGAGGCATCCGGCGGTATCGCCGCGCTCGAACCGCAGCTGCGCCTCCCGTTCCAGGCCGCGGGCCAGGCTCAGGTCGACCTGCTCCTCGGTCAGCAGCAGCCGATACCCCGCCGGGCCGATTTCCAGTGCCCCCTCGGGCAAGACGGATCGCAATCTCGATACCTGCGTATGCAGGGCGTTCATCGGTGCGCGCGGCGGCTGCTCGCCCCAGACGTCGTCGATCAGCGCCTGGGCGCTGCGGCTGCGGCCGGGATGCACCGCCAGTGCGGCGATCAGCAATCGCGCCCGGGCGCCGGGCACCGCGACGAGATCCGTGTCACGGCGCAGCGCGACCTCCCCCAGAAGCGCCACGCGAACGCCCGTCTCGGGCAGCCTTTCGTCCCGGCCGCTGCTGTCCGGTCGGGTGTGCGTCGTCCCGGCATCCGCACGGGCGGAGCGCGATGTCGACCCGGAGCCGCTGTGATCAGGAAACATGCCGTCGCAATCGTATGTGACCGGTCGAATGAATATCGGGCGCTGCGCCGGGGCCGACCGCTCCCCGGGCCGCGTCACGTCGTGCAGTTTACTCCGATATATCGCAATAATGTTATCGACAGGGTCCGGCAGTGGTGCTGCGCTGACACTGCGCCGACGCTGCGCTGCCGCCTCCGAGCTACCACCACTAGGCTGCCGGATATGGCTAGTGCAGCACAATGGCTCGAAGGCGCCCGCCCGCGGACGCTGCCCAATGCGATCGCCCCGGTCCTCGTCGGCACCGGCGCGGCCGCGTCGCTGGACGCCGCGGTGTGGTGGAAGGCCCTATTGAGCCTGCTGGTTTCGCTGGCTCTGATCATCGGCGTCAACTACGCCAACGACTATTCCGACGGCATTCGCGGCACCGACGACGAGCGCGTGGGCCCGCTGCGACTGGTCGGTTCCGGTCTGGCGAGTCCGGCCGCGGTGCGCGGCGCGGCGATCGCCTGCCTGAGCGTGGCCGCGATCTTCGGGTTGATCCTGGTGATCACCACCGCGTGGTGGCTGCTGCTGATCGGCGCGGCCTGCCTGGCCGGCGCCTGGTTCTACACCGGCGGTAGTAAACCCTACGGCTACAGCGGTTTCGGTGAGATCGCCGTCTTCGTCTTCTTCGGCCTGGTCGCGGTGCTGGGCACCGAATTCGTCCAGGCCGAACGGCTCGACTGGGCCGGACTGGTCGGCGCGATCGCGGTCGGCGCGTTCTCCAGCGCGGTGCTGGTCACCAACAATCTGCGCGACATCCCCACCGATTCGGTGACCGGCAAGACCACCCTCGCTGTGAAACTGGGCGACACCCGCACCCGCACACTGCATCTGGTACTGATGGTGGTGCCGTTCGTGGCCTCGCTGCTGCTGGTGCTGCGCACCCCGTGGGCCCTGGTGGGCCTGCTCGCGATACCGCTCGCCGTGCGATCCAACGCCCCGGTGCGCGGTGGGCAGCAGGGACCGGGATTGATCCCCTCACTGCGCGATACCGGCTTGGCGATGCTGGGCTGGTCCCTGCTCACCGCCCTGGCGCTCGGCCTCGGCTGACGAACGGCCGCACCGCAGCGTCAGTCCCGGCCGCCCTCGGGAACCAAGACGCCGAGCACCCAGTTGACGAGGGTCACGATGACGGCACCGAAGACCGCCGCCCAGAAGCCGTCGACCCTCAGCCCGTAATCGGTGGTTTCGGTGATCTTGGCGGTCAGCCACAGCATGAGGGCGTTGATCACCAGCAGGAACAGCCCCAGCGTGACGATCACCAGCGGTAGCGACAGCAATTTCACGATCGGCTTGATCAGCGCGTTGACCAGTCCGAAGACGATCGCGACGCAGACCACGACGAGAATCTTGCCGCCGGTGCCCGCATCGGGCGGATCCTTCAATTCGATACCGCCGACCCAGGCCGCCGCGAGCCAGATCGCGAGGGCGTTGATCGCCAAACGGAGCAGAAGTGCCATGCCGCAATGCTAACGGCGAACGGGGCGGGTTACCGGTCACGCGCTGCGACCCCTCCCCGCCCCTGACGACGGGTGCGCTCGCCCCTCACGCCGCGCGGTCGAGCATCTCCTGGACCGCGCCGCGCACCCGTTCCATCCCTTCGTTCCCGCCCAGCAGTTCTCGCGTGGCCGGGTTGGGCGCGCGCAGGATGCCGAGCAGCACATGCCCCGCCTCGATGCGATCGTCACCGCGGGAGATCGCCTCGCGCAGTGACAATTCCAGCGTCTTCTTGGCCTCGCGGGTGAAAGGGATGTGACCGAAGCTCATTCCGCCGCCGAACCGGAAACGCCCGCGGCCCTTGTCCGGAACCGGCACGGCCTCGTCGAAGGCGCCCTCGCCGAAGGTGGCCTGCACACTGTCTCGCACCGCGTCCAGATCGATGCCGATCGACTTCAACGCGGCCGCGTCCTCCTCACCCAGCGGTTCCTCCGTCCGCACCCGGCTCGGCAGCGCGCGCCGAATCGCTTCGGCGGTGATGCCGTTGTCCTCCAGCACTTGTCGCAGCTGGTCGTCGGCGCAGGTCGCGAGCCCCAGCAGCAGATGTTCGACATCGATACTGGGCGAACGCAATTCACGCGCTTCCTCCTGCGCGTCCACGACGGCGGAGCGCGCCGCCTTGGCAAATCTCTCGAACATCAGCGGATTCCGCCTTTCCGGTTGTACTTCTGATGGACCGCCTGCCGACTGACCTCGAGCGCCTCGGCGATGGCTTGCCAGGACCAGCCCTGCTTACGGGCATTGGCCACCTGGATCGCCTCGAGCCGCTCGAGCAATCGCCGCAGCGCGAGCACCGCCCGCAGCCCGACCTGGGGGTCGGGACTGCCCGCGGCGGCCGCCAGCGTTGTCGCTTCACTCATGTACGTCAATTTACGTTGACATCGCGGGCGCGTCAATCAAAATTGACATCAGGTATGTTCACCCGCGGCGAACGGTGAGGAAGCGATTCCGCGGCTCAGGCGGTCCAGATACCCGTGGCCGTGAATTCGGCGAGAATCGCGTGCGAATCGGTGAGGTCCAGCCCCTGCTCCGCGACCCACTCGTCGTTGAAATACGTTCCGGCATAACGATCTCCGCCGTCGCACAGCAGCGTCACCACGCTGCCCTCGCGGCCGGCGACGATCATCTCGGCGATGAGGGCGAACGCACCCCACAGATTGGTTCCGGTGGACCCGCCCACCCGCCTGCCGAGCACGTCACTGGCGTGGCGGCAGGCGGCGATCGAGGCGGCGTCGGGTACCTCGATCATCCGGTCGACCACATCGCCGATGAACGAAGGTTCCACCCGCGGGCGGCCGATTCCCTCGATCAGCGACGGCATACCGGTCTGATATCCCGAGTCGGCGACCTCGTATCCGCCGTAGAACGCCGAATTCTCCGGATCGACCACGGCCAGCCGGGTGGCGTGGCGCCGGTAGCGGATATACCGGCCGATGGTCGCACTGGTACCACCGGTGCCCGCACCGACCACCACCCAGTCCGGCACCGGGTGGGTCTCCAAAATCATCTGCTGATAGATGGATTCGGCGATGTTGTTGTTACCGCGCCAGTCGGTGGCCCGTTCGGCATAGGTGAACTGGTCCATGTAGTGGCCGTCGGACTCGGCGGCCAGGCGCACGGCCTCGGTGTAGATATCGGGCGCGCGGTCGACGAAATGGCATCGGCCGCCCTGCGCCTCGATCAGGGCAATCTTCTCCGGCGAGGTCTTCGTCGGCACCACCGACACGAAGTCCAGGCCGAGCAGTTTCGCGAAATAGGCCTCGCTGATCGCCGTCGATCCCGAGGACGCCTCGACGATGGTCGTCCCCTCGCGCACCCAGCCGTTGCAGATCGCGTAGAGAAACAGCGAACGCGCCAGCCGATGTTTCAAGCTGCCGGTCGGATGCGTGGACTCGTCCTTGAGATACAGCCGCACACCCCACTCGGGCGGCAGCGGATACCGCAGCAGATGGGTGTCGGCGCTGCGCTGCGCATCGGCCTCGATCAGCCGCACCGCATTGTCGACCCACTCCCGCGAAGTACTGCGATCGCAGTACTTCACCGCAGTACCCGCTCGCTCACTGCGCCTCCCGTGCCATGCGGGACACCCGCACCCGATCGGCGCAGCGAGCCGCTACGCGATTGTCGCTCACTGCGCCTCCCGTGCCATGCGGGACACCCGCACCCGATCGGCGCAGCGAGCCGCTACGCGATTGTCGCTCACTGCGCCTCCCGTGCCATGCGGGACACCCGCACCCGATCGGCGCAGCGAGCCGCTACGCGATTGTCGCTCACTGCGCCTCCTCGCCGCGGAGGCGAGCTCGCAGGTTCGCTTTGTCGTTGCGGCGCTTCTCGTCGACCGCCGCGATGTCCTCGTTCACGCGCGCCCGCAGCCGCTTGAACAGCACCAGCGACAGCGGCATCGCCACGACCAACGCGAACAGCAGCGCGACGATCAGCGGGATGTCGACGTTCACCACGTGCGCCACCACCAGGATGATGGCGGCGATCACGGCGACCAGAGCCAGCCGGGCCAGGGTGTACAGCGCCAGATTGCGCGCGAGCCGCCGACCCGCCGAGGCCGGGGCCCGATCGCTCGCGGCGTCGTCGGATCGGGATGCTTCACTCACACGACCAGGGTAGGCGACGCCGCCACACCCGTTCCGACCTGCCCGGGTACCACCGAATTCGATCGCCGGATATTCGCCGAGGCAACGAACCCAGCCGTACGTATATCCGTTTTGTCTATTACTTCCCCTTTACCAACGTTAGATCGTTCGAACACCTGGGGGTCCGGGTGCAACGATGTCGCTATCTGATGAGGGATCTGTCGATTACGGAAAGGTTTGCGAATGACTGCGATCACCGCGGCGAGCCGCACGTTGGGTTCCGTCAACGGCCAGGAGGCCCTCCTGACCCCGGGCCAGGTGGCGGCGCTGTTCCACGTCGATCCGAAAACGGTCACTCGATGGGCACATGCCGGGCGGCTGGGTTCGCTGCGCACCCCGGGCGGACATCGCCGTTTCCGTGAGTCCGAAGTAATGCAGCTGCTGAAGTCGCTGACCACCGAGGCAACCCGCCCCTGAGCCGACAGGACCGCCCATTCCGGCGGTCACAGTGCGACAGGTACGCGCACGGGATTACCCTCGATGTCAGGAGGTGAGCGACGTGGCGTACCTGTTGGCACTCATCGCGGTCGTGGCTGTCGCGGTGCTGTGCTGGAAAGCGTTCGGACCGGAGCATGCGCCCCGGATCGGCATCGGACGAGGACCCGAGAAGAGACGTCGAGTCGTGGGTCCCGATGACGATCCCGAATTCCTGTGGCGGATCTCCCGCCAACGTCGCGACGGCGATTCCGGCTCGGATCACTGACGCGCATATCGTCACCTCGGGTGATGGGCCCTGAGGCGGGCTCAGCCGATGGGGCCGGCTGCGGCCAGCGCCGCCGAGACCGAATCGGCGCACGCGGGCAGTAGCGGCAGGCGCACGTGCGCGCTCGGTATCCGGCCCTGCGCCGCGAGCACCCCTTTCACCACGGTCGGATTGGCCTCGGCGAACAGTGCCCGCGCCAGCTCGACCAACCGGTTGCCGATTTTGCGCGCCGCCTCGATCCGTCCGTCCCGCCAGGCCGCGATCAACTCCGCATAGGCCGCGGGCGCCACATTCGAGCAGGTCAGAATGGCCCCCTGGGCGCCCATCGCCAGCAGCGGCGCCGCGTACAGATCGTCGCCGCACAACACCGTCGTCCGGTCGCCGACCGCAGCCAGCCACGCGACCGTGGTCTCGTCGACGACGCCGACGGCGTGTTTGAAGCCCGCGACATTCGGCAGTTCGGCCAGTTCCGTCAAGATTTCCGGATCGAGCGGCCGGCCCGTGCGATGTGGGACGTTGTAGATCAGCAGCGGCACCGGGCTTCGCTGCGCGAGCCGCCGGAAGTGTTCCACCACGCCGCGCTGCGAGGGTTTCGTGTAGTACGGCACCACCGTCAGCGCCGCCGAGACGCGCTCGTCCAGCGCGGCCAACGCGCGCTCGGAATCGGCGGTCGAATTCGAGCCGGTACCCACGATCAGCGGCACGTCACGCTCGGCGCAGACCTGGGCGCAGATGTCGACGACCCGGGCCTTCTCCTCCGCCGTCAGGGTGGCCGGCTCACCGGTGGTACCCAGGGCGACGAGGCCGGAGGCGCCCGCGTCGAGGACCTCGTGCGCGAGCCGGGCCAGTGCGTCGCAGGCCAGCTCGCCGCCCGCCGTGAAAGGCGTGACGAGTGGAACGAAGAGACCGCTGAACGTCATGCCACCTACCCTCGTCGAGGCGTTGATTCAGGTCCAGTTCACAAATCTTCTTTCGAGCTTAAGCTGAACTTATGCTCGATGTTCGCCGCCTACGGCTGCTGCGGGAGTTGGCCCATCGCCGGACGATTGCTGCGGTCGCCGAGGCCATGTCCTACACCCCGTCGGCGGTATCCCAGCAGCTCACCGCGCTGGAACGCGAGGCAGGAGTCACGCTACTGGAACGCAGCGGTCGCCGCGTCACCCTCACCGCGGCGGCGTGCCGCCTCGTGGAACACACCGAAGCGGTCCTCGCGATTCTCGAAGAGGCGGAGGCCGAACTGGCTACCGCCGAGCTCACCGGCGCTTTGCACATCGGCGCCTTCCCCACCGCCGTGCAGCGGATCCTGCCGCATGCGCTGGTCTCGCTCAGCCGGGCTCATCCGCGCTTGGAACTGCATGTGACGGAACTCGATCCGGCAGCCGTGCCCGCGGCACTGCGTGCCGGCACCCTGGATATCGCGCTCATCCAGGAATACGACTACGTGCCCGCCGAACCGGAGGCCGGCCTGGACACCGAACCGTTCCTGGAGGAACCGGTCTATCTGGCCGCCCGCACCACCCAGCCGCTGTCCGCCTACCGCGATGCGGCATGGATCTCCGGAACACCCGGCACCCTCTGCCACACCATGACCGTAAGAGCTTGCGAGGCAGCGGGTTTCGTTCCCCATATCCGCCATCGCTCCGACGATTTCGGCACCGTCCTCGCCCTGGTCGCCGCCGGGCAGGGCGTCGCGTTCATCCCCCAGCTCGCGATTCCCCTCCATCCCGAAACCGACACCACCCCGGTCGAATTGACCCCGCTCCCCATTCGCCGCCGCACCCGGATCGCCTACCGCGCCGGCACCCGTACCCATCCCACGATCTCCGCCGCCCGCACCGCGCTGCACGCCACCACCGGAACGATCCCCCCGGTGGAAGATCTCACCTGAAGCCGGCCGTCACGTCAGAGGCTCCGGCCGTCCACCACACCGCGGAGTTCTTCCGGCTCCCAGAAATCCCGCACGCCCGGAAGTTCGGACAGATAGCGCAGGATGCGGTCCGGCGGCCAGCCGTGGGATTCGCCGAGACCGCCGGCCAGCATGCCGAGGTAACGTGCGGACGGTTTGGTCAGGTCGCTGGTCAGCGGGCTGCCCGGGGAGGTGAAGGTCAGGACCGGAATGCCATCCACGTCGTCGACGTGCCACAGGGTTTCGTAGCGGCCGTCGCCGAGTTGGACGTAGCCCTGGCGAACCACCTCGGACGGATCGAAGTCGGGGCCGTCCCCGGGCTGGCGGTGCATCTCCTGGGCCATCAGATCGCTGAACTGCCCGACGGTCAACAGGTAACCACGCGCGGCCGCGCCGGCCGGCCAGTCCGAAGGTGGACGGTGGGCATAGAACGCGACGCCGCCGCTCCACACCGGGCTCTGCCCGGCGAAATAGACGCAGCCGGGCAGTGAGAGCGGCCGGTTCCGCGCGGGCGGCGTGGGATCCCGGAAACCCCCGTAGAGACGCGGGGTGCCCGGCGGGTTGCCGCCCGCCCGGTAGTAGGTGAACCGCTTCTCGAACAAATTGGATCCGTAAGCGGCGTACCAGACGAGTTCCGCGGTCATCGGAGCTCGTTTCCTTCCGGAGTGCGCACATGCCCGACCCTACGGGAGGACACCGCCCGGCCGTCGGCACTGCCTGTCGCCGAGCTCATTTCCCCAGGTCCTCGATGCGCCGGCGCAAGTGATCGAGCAATTTCTCCGGATCGTCGAATTCCGCGGGATCGATGGGCGTGCCGAAGTGGATACGCACCCGCTGGCGGCGGTCGAACGCGGGGCCGTCGCCGCGGGTGCGGCGCATCGGCAACACGCGGTCGGTCCCCGTGGTGCCCACCGGGACGATCGGAACTCCGGTCGCCAGCGCCAGTTTCGCCACTCCCGGTTTGTACGGTTCACTCTCGCCCGGTGCGACCAGTCGCCCTTCCGGATAGATGATCAGCACGCCGCCGTGCCGCAGAATCTGTTCCGCCTGCGCCATCGCCGACTGCCCGGACGCACTGTCGCGCCGCACCACCGGAATATGCCCCAGGCGCCGCACCAGCCACCCGACCACCGGCCACGACCACAGCTCGGCCATCGCGATGGCAATTGCCCTGCGCCGCAACGCTCCCCAGAGGAATACCGCGTCCAGCATCGAGATGTGATTGCTCGCCACGATCACCGGCCCCGACTTCGGCACCAGCTCTCGCCCCGTCACGGTGACGCGCACGACATTCGACCACGCCAGCGTGCGCAGAATTCGCCGCACGAACTGCGTGGTAAGCCATGCCCGCTTCCCCAGCCCCTTGGGCCGACGCCCGGATTGCTCGCGCCGACGCCCGGATTGCCCGTTCATCTCCACCCCCGATTCCAACGAACGGAGTCAATTCTCCCACGCGACACCGACATGTTCGGTCCCCGCTGTCGTGCGCCGGCGGGGACCGGCTGCCGATGGCGTGTGCGCGATCGATTCGGCCTCACGCCATCAGCACCGCGGCCGCCTCTCTATCGTGAACGGGTGAGTATCAGCGCGAACGATGATCCGCGCGGCACGAGTGCGGGAGATCGGCGGCGGGCGGAGTTGCGCGACTATCTGCGCAGCCGCCGGGAACGGCTCACGCCCGCCGAGGTGGGCCTGCCGGAGGCCGGGCGGCGGCGCACTCCCGGGTTGCGGCGCGAAGAGGTCGCCGTGCTGGCCGGGGTCGGCGTGTCCTGGTACACGTGGCTCGAACAGGGGCGCGATATCAAGGTCTCGGGAGAGGTGCTCGACGCGGTGGCCCGCGCGCTGCTGCTCGACGAGGCCGAGCGCGCACATCTGTATCGCCTCTCCGGTCTCAATCCGCCGCAGCGTGAGGCCGCGCCGTCGGTTCCGGCGTCTCCGCAGATGCAGGCCCTGCTCGACGCATGGGCTCCGCGCCCGGGATACATCAGGGACCGGCACTGGAATTTCACCGCCGTCAACGATGCCGCGCGCCGCGTATTCGGTTACGGCGACACCGATCACAACTGCCTGGTGTCCTACTTCACCAATGCCCGCTACCGCGTCCTGCATCAGCAGTGGTCGGAGAATGCGCCCGGCGTGGCGGCCGGCTTCCGCGCCGACTCCGCCCGCTATCCCGACGATCCCGAATTCGACCGTATCGCAACCGATCTCGCCCAGGTCAGCCCGGAGTTCGCCGAACTGTGGGCCCGCCACGACGCCGCCGAACACAGCGTCGCGGTGAAGGCCGTCGAACATCCCGACGTGGGCTTGCTGATCTTCGACGCCACGCTGTTCCCGGTACCCGACCACCCCGGCCACCACCTGATCCTGCACAACCCGCGCCCCGGCACCGACACCGCCGAACGCCTGGAACGGCTGTTGCAGCCTGGTGGTGCCACACCCAGGATGAGCTGACACTGCCTCCTCGACTTCCGCGCGCCGAGGATCGTTGTCATGAGCACTACACAGATGCAGGCGATCACCATCCCCGAATTCGGTCCCGCGGAGGTGCTGCGGCCGGCCACCGTCGGCATCCCGGAACCCGGTCCGGGCCAGGTTTCCATCGACGTCGCCTACGCGGGAGCCAACTTCGCCGAGGTGCTGTATCGGCAGGGCGTCGTCGGTGTGCCGTTGCCGTTCGTGCCGGGTATCGAGGTTTCGGGCCGGATCCGGGCGGTGGGCCCGGATGTGACGGACCTGACGGTCGGCCGGCCGGTCGCGGCGCTGACCATCGTCGACAGTGGCGGCTACGCCGAGGTGGTCGTCACCTCCGCGGCGTTGGTCGCACCGCTGGACGGCCTCGACCTGAGCCTGGATCTCGCGGCGGCGCTGCCGTCCAACAGCACCACCGCCTTTCTCGTCCTGGACCGCGTGGCGCGCATCGAACCCGGCGAGAGTGTGCTGGTGCACGCGGCAGCGGGCGGCGTCGGCAGCCAACTCGGCCAGGCCGCGCGATTGCTCGGCGCGGGCCGGGTGGTCGGCACCGTCGGCAGCGCCGAGAAGATCGAGGTAGCCAGGTCTTTCGGCTATGACGAGGTGATCCTGCGCGAGGACATCTCCAGTGCAGGGGAATTCGACATCGTGGTCGATATGGTCGGCGGCCCGGCCCGCCGCGCGAGCCTGGACCGGCTTCGTCCGCTGGGCCGAATGATCGTGATGGGCAACGCGTCCGGCGCCGAGGACGTCGGAGTTTCGGCGAACGAGCTGTGGTTCACCAACAAGACGATCTCCGGATTCAATCTCGCCGCTTTCGCCGCCGCCTACCCCGACGAAGCGGGAGCAGCCCTGCGGCGGGCAGTCGAAGCAGCCGCTCGTGGCGCACTTCGCGTCCAGGTCGAGTCCCTGCGGTTCGACCAGGTTGTCGAGGCCCACCGTCGCCTCGAATCAGGAACGAGCACAGGCAAGTTGGTGTTGGCGACGGCGAAGGGATGACGGCCGCGGCCGGGAGGAGCTCCCGTTTGCGGCCTCGGCGCCCGGGTACTGCTGAGAAGCCGCACACCGGAATCCATTCGGCCCGGACGCTCGCGGCACAGAAGGAGTGATCATGAACTTGTTGCTGGCTGCCGCCCACACCGATCCGGAAGCGGCCGGATTCATCCTGCGCGGTGTCAAAGGAATCTTCGTCGCCATCGGCAGCATCATCGCCGCGTTCATCTGCGCCGCCATCGCCGCAGCCAAGGGCCGCAACCCGTTCGGGTGGGGGCTACTGGGGCTGTTCTTCAGCATCCTGACCCTCATTGTGGTCGTCGTCATTCCCAGCAAGAAATCCTGACCGCTCGATTCGCATGACGTCGGAGGTAATGGACTCGCATCGCCCGCACGGGCAGAGTCGGACCGGTGAATGATGCCGCGCTCACCCGCACCGTCGTCGAAGATCTGCTGGCCCGCATGGCCGCCGGCGATCCGGAGAACATCGCCGCGTTGTACGCCCCGACGAGCGACTGGAAACTGAACTGGCCGGAAGACGAGCACGGCCGCGTCGCCACCCCGTGGATCACACACCGCTCCACCCGCGCCGACGCGGCCGCGCATTTCCGCGCGATCGCCGAGCACCATATTCCCGAAGAGGTCGATACGGTGGTCGAGCGAATTCTCGTCGACGGCCCGGATGCGGTGGTACTGGGCGAAATTCGCCAGACCGCGCGCGCGACCCGTCGCCCCTACCGCGCACGGTTCGCCCTTCACCTGACGGTCGAGAACGGCCTGATCACCCGTCACCACGTCTACGAGGACAGTCTTACCGTCGCCCGCGCGTTCGATCCGGAGTGACGAAACCCCTGAACTTTTCGTGCAAACCCCGCCGGTTTTTTGAGTTTTCCGTAAATCTCGCGGAGGTTTGCACGAAAAGTTCGGCCCCGGATTTTCTGCTAGAGACCAGCGCCGATCCACGCCGCGAATCCCAGCAACCCCTCGGACTGACGGCGCTGCGCGGCGGCGATGCCGTACACGGTTTCGCGCACCGAAGGATGCAGTCGCGTCTGCTGCGGCGCCGCGGCGCGGGCTTTGTTGAGCGCCGCCAGCGCTCGATCCGGCTTACCGGACATCAACCACGCCCGCGCATTGTCCTGCCAGTGATGCCCGACGCGCGGTGCGGCGACGTCGGACGGGATCCGCAGTTCCGCGCCTTCGCGGGCCGCCCTGCCGGGATCACCGGCTTCCAATTCCACGGCGCAGGCATGGATCTCGACGTTGCCCGGGCCGAAATCTGTTGTGTACAAGTCGCTCTCATGGCTCATCGGCCGCGCGATGTCACGCGCGGCGGCGATGTGGTCCTGCGCGAGTTCCAAACGGCGGCCGCGTGCGGCAACGATCGCCGCCCGCAGGTGCCCGTAACCGCGTAAAACCCGCTCTCCCTCGGCGTCCCCCGGTACCAACGCCATCCCCCGTTCCACCAAATTCATTGCCACATCGGTTGAATCGTGCGCCATGAGCAGCCGCGAGCGCTTCATCAGGCTGCGAACCGCATATCCGGGGTCGTCGGCGCGCGACGCGACGGTATCGAGCCGGTCGAGCACCAGAGCGGTCAACGACGAGTATCCGAGCCGACAGCATGCTCCTTCCGCGGCGATGTAGGCCGCGCACAGCATGCCGTACGCCGCGGCGCGCTCGGCGTCATCGGACGCCATCTCGGCCGCACCGTGCAGACGTCGAATCAGGTTCGGCAGCAATGCAAGAGCGCGACGAGTGCGATCGTTGTGCAACGCGGCTTCGACGGTATCGAGTTCCGCACGCAACTCCGCAGTGGTCGTCGGCTCCAGCGCCTGGACATACGAGCCTTCGGCAAGCACGGCGCGCAACCCGGGAAGGCCTTCGAGGGGGCCGTCCTCTTCGAGCGTCTCGAGATAGGGCGTGCCCTGCAACCTGTCCGGGTCTACCCCCAACGCCCTGGACACCGCCGCGATGAACCCGGGCGACGCGACCTCTCGGCCCTGCTCGACCGCCTTCACCATCGACAGCGAGTAGTTCGCGCGCGCCGCCAACTGACGCTGCCCCAAACCGGCAATCTTGCGTTCGGATGCGATCCGCCGCCCCACGTGTTCGCCCATGCTCCGAGAGTAGATCGATACCGCCGCCCTGTCCCCCTGTCCCTTCACTGGTCCTCGGGGCTCCTACCTGCGTCGAATCTGACATACACAGACAGGAGGGGTAGGGATGAGAACACGTCCGACGGCGCTGGCCTGGATCGATCCGGAGGTCAGCACCGCACCGAATTGGGATGCGGCACAGGTGAAACGGCTCGCCCGCCACCTCGGCTACGCGCTGGTCTGGCCGGTTCCGCATCGAACGATTCCGCTGATCGACCAGATCCGCACTGCCGATGTGGATGCCATCGTCATGCCCACACCCGCCCATCTCGACGCCCGCACCCTCGACCTGGTCATGCACCTCGCAGACATCGAAACCGCCTGTCCTCGATTGTCTTTCGCACGATGGAACGCCTCCGGAGCCCGCGCGTGACTCCGAGCGAGCGCGCCGTCCTGCGTACGCTCGCGCCGGGCGGCCTCCTCACTGCCGCCCAGTTGCAACGGGCCACAGCTCACACCACTCGAAGCATCCGCAACGCGCTGGCTCGCCTGCACGCGCGCGGCCTGATCGTCCCGAGCCGGGACCGCGCCCGATGGCAGCTGAGCCCGCGTGGTCGCGCCGTCGCCGCGACGATCCGGTGATCGGCCTGCTGATCGCCGCGGGAATTCCGACGACCGTATTTATCTGGGCCGCATACTGGCCGACCTGTACGGGCGAAATTTTGTTCCGGCCGAGGCGTTCGTACTCGGCGGACGATCTCCACCGCACCGCATCGCCGCCATCGACGGCGACGACGGCATCGAACGTCCCGCAGGCCGGCATGACCACCGGGCCACCCCGGACGTCCGCGGAGAGCCTGCGACGCCGTGACCGCCCGCGCCCACCGGCGAATGTCAACGGCGCGGCTCGAGAGGAGGCAGTGCCCCACCCGCTGGGCGGCTCAGACCCACAGACGTGGGGCACCGGTTCATCCCCTAACAACGGAGGCCGACGTATCCGCTCCCCATGGAGGGCAACCTCCGCGCACACACGGTAACCGGTACAACCCCTCCGGTTAGGTCGCATTAATGCGATTGCAATGAATCGTTACCTACCCATCGCGGCCGCCCCATAACCCCGCAGGTACGGCAGATTTCGATGTCTACGCAGGTTGACAGGGTTTTGTTCCGGGTCCGCTCCACGTTTTCGACGTCCAGCGCGAAGGTCGCAAGATTGCGCAACAGGACTGCCCGCGCCGGCGCCTCACCCTGCGGCGGCGAGTGCGGCCGCCATGCGGTCCAGCAGAAGTTGCCGCTCTTTCCTGGTGGGGGCGAGTTCGGCGGCTCGTTCCAACTCGGCGGCGGCGTCGTGATGCCGGCCGAGCCGGGTGAGGAAATCGCCGCGGACCGCGCCGAGCAGGTGGTATCGAGCCATCCGCCGGTCGGCGAGCAGCGGCTCGGTCGCGGCCAGTGCGGCTTCCGGGCCGTCGACGTGGAGAAGCGCGACGGCCCGGTTCATCTCGACCACGGGAGACGCGGTGAGCTGGGCGAGAGCGTCGTAGAGAGCGAGGATGGCGACCCAATCGGTATCACCGAAGGCGGCGGCGCGGGCATGACATGCGGAGATCGCCGCCTGCAGCGAATACGGCCCGAGCGGACGCCCCAGATCGAAGGCACAGTCGAGCATGCCGAGACCGTGTTCGATCAGCGTGCGGTCCCAGCGGCGGCGGTCCTGATGCTCGAGTTGGACCGGAATGCCGTTGTCGTCGACGCGGGTGCGGAATCTCGACGCCTGCAGTTCCATGAGCGCCGCGAGGCCGAACACCTCGGGCTCCGCCGGGAGCAGGCCGGCCAGGACCCGTCCCATCCGCATGGCCTCGGTCGCGAGGTCGGCACGGACGACGCTCTCGCCGGAGGAGGCCGAATATCCCTCGTTGAAGATCAGATACAGGACCTCGAGCACCGCGCGCAGGCGCTCGGGCAGTTCCCCTGCCGAGGGCGCCTCGATCGGCACCCGAGCCTCCGTCAGCGTGCGCTTGGCGCGCGAAATGCGCTGACCGATGGTCGCCGAGGGGCAGAGGAACGCGCGGGCGATCTCCTCGGTGGTCAGGCCGCCGAACAGCCGCAGGGTGAGTGCCACCCGCGACTCGGGCGAGAGCACCGGATGGCAGGTGGTGAAGACCATGGTGAGCAGATCGTCCGGAATGGGGGTGAGCGCCTCGGCGCTCACGTCCGGCAATTCGCCGTCCTGCCCGGCGAGCAGGAGCGGCGCCTTCTTACGCGCCGTCTCCTCCCGCCGGGCACGGTCGATCGCCTTGTGCCACGCGGTGCTCATCAACCATGCGCCCGCCCGGGCCGGCACGCCCTCGGCGGGCCACTGCTCCAAGGCGGCCACGAAGGCCTCGGAGGCCAGATCCTCGGCGATGTCGAGGTCCCCGATGCGGCGGGCGAGCGTGGCGATCAGCTGAGGAGCCTCGATCCGCCACAGCGCCTCGACCGATTCGCGCAGTTCCATCGGTCGGCCGGGTTCAGTCCGAGGGCCGGTGCTGCAACTGCTCGCTGCGGGCCAGGGTCTCGGCGTCGACGGTCTCGGCGAAGTCGTCCATGTCGAAGAGCGGGCGAATCTCCAGAACCTGGGAATCTCCGTAGGACGGATCGAACGGGCAGCGCTTGGCCCACTCGACGGCCTCCGCCAGCGAGCTGACCTCCCAAATCCAGTATCCCGCAATGACTTCCTTGGATTCGGTGAACGGGCCGTCCACCACCGAGGTCCCGGACGTCGAGAAGGCGACCTTCGCCCCGGTGCTGCTCGGTTGGAGGCCCTCGCCGCCGAGCATGATGCCGGCCTTCACCAACTTCTCGTTGAAGGCCTGCATCTTTTCGAACATCTCCTGGGTCGGCTGCCCCTTGCCCTCGTCGGCGGCATCGCCCTTGGTCATCACCATCACGCGCATGACGAAACCTCTTTCTCAGTTGGTGCCGGCCACGCGGCGCAGCAGGTCGGCGATGTATGCGGGATCGACAGCGTCGCCCGCGCGGAAGTCGACGGCCTTGCGGTCGCCGGAGCCCAGCGAACGAAGCACCCCCGGCACCGGCTCGATGTCCTGTGCGCCGAAAACCATGAACGAGACCTTAGCCGCGGCCACGTGCACCACCGCGACGTTCGTCCCGTCGACCGTGAAATGTGGCTTGCCGTACCGGAATACCTCCACCACACCCGGCAGGGTGTTGTGCACGGTCTCGCGCAGGCTCGTGCAGATTCCGGTCTGCCAGTTCTTCTTACCGTCGATGTAGGCGGTGACGTCGGTGTTCATCTCGTTCTTCCCTCCGTGGCTGGGCCGGCCGGTCCGGCTCTCGACAACTCCTTCGCGCGACCGTCCGGGATTTCGACATGGAGGAGAGAATTTTTTTTCCGGGGAGCCCTTGGTCACGGCGGCACCGACGTTCGGCCCTACCGGTGCGACGGGTGAGGTGAATACGGTCGAGACACGAGCGGCGCCGGAGTCGCATCCGCGGCGATCACGGCGGCTGTTCCTCAGCGAAGGCAAGCCGATGACGGACACGCGCGAATCTCATCTCAGCCAGTCCGACCTGTTCTCGTGGAGTATGGAGCGCGACGCGATCCTGCGCTCGACGATCGTCTCGGTCGTGATGCTCGACGCGGAGCCGGACTGGGAACGCCTGGTGCAGGCCATCGATCGCGGCACCCGGGTCGCCCCCCGATTCCGGGATCGGCTGGTCGCCCTACCTGCGGGTCTCGCGCCACCACGCTGGGAAGCCGACCCCGATTTCGACCTGTCCTGGCATATGCGGCGGGTCGCCCTGCCGGCCGCGGTCGACCGCACGGCGGTATTCGAATTCGCTCGCGTCGAGGCCATGACGGCCTTCGACCCGGTCCGCCCGCTGTGGCAGGTGACCGTGCTCGGCGATGTGACCGGTGGCGGCAGCGCGCTGGTGCTCAAGGTGCATCACTGCCTGACCGACGGATTGGGCGGCATCCAATTGGCCAACGAGATCGTCGATTTCACCCGGGCCGGCGGCGAACCGCGTCCGGATCCCGAGCCGGCCCCGGAGAGCCGCGGTGGACTGCTCGACATCGTCGGGTGGAACTGGGCGGTGGGATCGGAGTTGCTGCGCGGCGGACTCGCGCATGTCCTGCCGCTGGCCCGGCATGCCATCACCCACCCGCTGGGCACCGTCCGCGACGGCGTGGCTCTGGCCGTATCGATCGGCAAACTGGCCCGGCCGGTGGTCGACACCCTGTCACCCGTGATGACGAAACGCGGTCTGGCACGCCAGTTGTCGACCGTCGACGTGCCGATGGAGCCACTGCGCCGAGCCGCGCACTCGGTCGGCTGCACCGTCAACGACGCGTTCCTGGCAGGGGTGGTGCTCGGTCTGCACCGCTACCACGAACTGCACGACGGGCAGGTCGAGCGGTTGCGGGTCACGATGCCGGTCAGCGTGCGGAAAGCCGACGACCCGATCGGCGGAAATCGCATCACTCTGGTCAGATTCGCACTCCCGGCCGACATCACCGATCCCACGCTGCTCATGCCCGTGCTCGACGGAATCGTGGTCGGCTGGCGCCACGAGCCGGCGATCCCGTATTCGGCCGCCGTCGCCGCCACGCTCAACCGATTGCCGGTCGCCATGGTCACCGCCATGCTCAAGCACGTGGACTTCGTGGCATCGGACGTCCCGGGCTCACCGGTGCCCATCTTCATCGCCGGCGCCGCGGTGGAGCGGATGTACGCCTTCGGCCCCACCATCGGAACGGCCTTCAACGTCACCCTCATCTCACATATCGACACCTGCTGCGTAGGCATCAACGCCGACAGCGCCGCGGTGCCCGACGTGGATGTCTTCACCGATTGCCTCGACGAGGGCTTCCGCGCCGTGCTGGCGGTGGGCGAACAGGCCGGTTGAGATACGCGCAGCTGCCGCAGCCGGTGCTAGGTGTAGTAGTTGCCGACGCCGGTCTTCAGCCCGGCCAGCTGGGCGGGATCGTGGCCGAACACGACGGTGGCGCCGGTCCGGTCGGCGATGGCGCGGATCTTTTCGACGGACTGGAACCAGGCGACGGTGTCGTAGACGATGCCTGCGGCGATGGCGGGCGGCCCGTAGCTTTCGCTGCGGTACAGCGAGTCCGAGCTGAACAGCATGGCGCCGGTGTCGGCGAGGTCGACCAGCAATGACAGGGTCCCCGGAGTGTGGCCCGGGGTGCGCAGCAGCGTGACACCGGGCAGCAGCTCGGTGTCCTCGTCGATGGTGGTCAGCTCCAATCCGTCGTAGTCGGGCCGGAAGTAGGCGCCGTTGCTGTAACCGTCGAAGCCGAACGCTCCCTTCTTCTCCTCCGCGTCGACGACGATCGTGGTGCGAGTGCCGGCCCACAGCTGCGCGTTCCCGGCATGGTCGCCGTGCAGGTGGGACAGCACCAGATAGTCGATGTCCCCCGGCTCGAGGCCGAGCTGCCTCAGCCGCGAGTCCAGCCACATGTCCTCGGTGACGGAATCGACCGGAAAGAACTTGTCCATACCGGTTGGGCCCCAGCGCTTTTCCCAGTCCCGGGGAACCCCGGTGTCCCAGAGCAGCTTCGTGCCGTCGGGATGCTCGATATACACCACGTAAGTGGGGACCTCGACCCAGTCGCGGGGCGGATGCTTGTCGGCACTCGTGGCCATATGCCCCGGGTCGATCAACAGCCAGGTGAGGTCGCCGTGCATGGTCCCGCTCGGCAGGATCGTCAGCCTGATCTTGTCGATCCCGGCCGGACCTCGATCCGCTGTCCCCGTACTGCCAGATGTAGCACCCATCCGATCAGCCCCTTCGCCTCGGCGCCTTCCCTGGCTGACAGATCGACCCTATGACTGCGGTCGGGTCCACGGCTAGAGGACCAAGGGCCCAGGTGCGGAATCGGGCGGATGCAGCGCCCGACGTCGGTGAGACACCGGCGTGGGCCCGCGGACGGAGCTAGTTGAGGCCCGCGTACGAGTGCAGACCGCTCACCACGATGTTGATGATGAACAAGTTGAACAGCATCGCGACGAAGCCGGCGACGTTGATCCAGGCGGCCTTGGTTTCGCGCCAGCCGGAGGTCGCGCGGGCGTGCAGGTACGCCGCGTAGATGACCCAGGCGATGAAGGAGACGGTTTCCTTCGGGTCCCAGCCCCAGAAGCGGCCCCACGCGCTTTCGGCCCAGATGGCGCCGAGGATGATGCCGGTGCCGAAGAGGGGGAAGGCCACGACCGTCGTGCGGTAGGCGAGGCGGTCGAGGGTGCGGGCGTCGGGGAGGCGGCGGGCGAGGGCACCGAGCGGGTTGCTCGACTCCTGGCCTTCCGGCTGGTGCATGCGCAGCAGGAACAGCAGGCTCGCCACACCGGAGAGCATGAAGATGCCGCTGCCGATGCTGACGATGGTGACGTGGATCGGCAGCCAGTACGACTTCAGCGCCGGAACCACGGGCGCGGCGTCGGCGTAGAGCACCTGGCCGGCCAAAAACATCAGGATCAGCACCGGAACCAGCAGGAACACCCACATCGCGCGGTACCGGCGGTCGTGGATGAACACCAGGCCGGTGACCATCGCGGCCGCGGTCGCCATGGTGATGAATTCGTACATGTTGCCGAGCGGGAAGCGGTGGGTCGCGAAGCCGCGCAACACGATCGAGGCCAGGTGCAGGCCGATCGCGACGAAGACGACCGCGAACGCCATATTGCCGAGCTGCTCGGCCAGCGAACGCTTCGGAGCCGGCTCCAGTTTGCCGGGCACGACCGGCCGGTCCGCGCTCACTCCGGAGGAGGCGCCGACGCCGACCAGTTCGCGTTCACGCTCCTGGGCGCTGGTCACCTTCTTCTTCGCCGAGGCGTACTGCACGATCAGCATCGCCAGCACCAGCAGGTAGACGACGAACGCCGTCTTGAAGGCGAGATTGCTGTAACCGGCGAGTGTCTCGTCGATCGGCATGTTCACTCTCCCGTGCTCTCGGTCCGGGCGACCGGGCGCTGATCCGTGGGGCTGCCGATGTCGGTGCGGTCGGAGCCCAGCAGCCGCGTCAGCAAGCGGTCGAACTCGCCGCCCCAACCCGCTTGGTCGGTGCGGGCCAGCCCACCCATTTCTACTACAGTACGTCGTTCACCGGAACCGCCGTCGTCCGGGCCTTCCGGATAGGCGCGCAACCAGATCCGCCGCCGCTTCACCAGCAGTGAGACGAGCAGCCCGGCCATCATCGTCAACGCGCACACCAGGACCCAGTTCTGCGCGGGGTCGTGGGAAACCTGCAGGTTCGCGTACTGCTGCGCCCCGTCGAAGGTGACCTTGGTGCCGTCGGCCAGTGTCGCCGATTCACCGGGCCGCAGATTGACGCGCTGCTGCTTCGTCAACCGGCCCTGTTTGATCATCTCCGGATCGAGCGAGAACAGCGACTGCGCGCGCCCGGTGTCGAGTCCGGTCTCGCCGCGATAGATGTCGATCGCCACCGCCGGATCGGTCAGTCCGGGATACGAGGAGGTCAGCAGGCTGCCGTGCATCAGTGCAGTGGGCGCGAACAGGCCCTCGATCGCGATCTGGTTCTTGCGCCGCTCGTCCTCGCTGCCGTACATGCCGCCCGGCGGGTCGAACCGCATCACACCGCTGGACAGGAAGGTGGCGCCGTCGTCGGGCCGCCACTGGATGGTCTCGGTGCGCTTCTGCCCGTTCGGATAGGTGACGGTGAACGTCGGCGCGTACCCGTGCCCCTGCAGGTAGACGCGGTCTCCGGCGACGCGCAGCGGATGGTTGACCTGGATGGTGGTGTCACGCCAGGTGTCGGTCGCCAGATCATCGCCGGTCTGATACGAGATGTCGGCGGTGAACATCTCGGCCTGGCCGTTGGGCAGATAGTCGGCCTTGAAGTCCTTGACCCGCACGCAGACCGGGGTCAGCCCGGTGCCGTCGTTGACCCGGCCGGCCTTGAAGGAGTCGAAGACCGCGGGTGAGGTGGTGCAGAATCCGGGACCGCCGTCCGCGACGACGATCACGTTGCCCTCGTAGCCGAACAACTTGCCCGCCGCCACCGCGACCAGCAGGCCGACCAGGGCCAGGTGGAAGACCAGATTGCCGAGCTCGCGCAGATAACCCTTCTCCGCCGAGAGGGTCACCTCACCGGGACGGCCGTTGCGCGCCTCGGATCCGTCCCGCACCACGGTGCGCCAGCCGCGCAGCCCGCGCCGCGCCTGCTCGATCGCCTCGGCAGGGGTGTCGCCGGTGGTGGTCGCGGCGTGGTGCGGCAGCCGGGACAGGTTGCGCGGCACCATGACCGGCGGTGTGCGCAGCGCCTTGTAGTGATCGAAGACGCGCGGCACGATGCAGCCGACCAGCGATACGAACAGCAGAGCGTAGATCGCGGTGAACCAGAAGCTGGAGAACACGTCGAACAGCTGCAGCCGGTCCATCCACGGGCCGAGGGTGCCGCGATCGGCGATGTACTTGTCGACCTTCTGCGGGTTCAGACTGCGCTGCGGCAGCAACGCCCCCGGAATCGCCGCCAGTGCCAGCAGGAACAGCAGCATGAGCGCGGTGCGCATACTGGTCAATCCGCGCCAGGCGTTGCGCAGCAGTGCGAACGCGCGGAGCGGCAGCGACTGACGCGGCGGCTTCGCGGCGGTGGACGGGGGCGTCATCGTGGCAGTCATGGGGCTCAGATCGGCAGGGTTACCTGGGAGACGAAAACATTGCGGATCCATCCGACGAACTGATCCCACATCCCGGTGACCAGTGCGATGCCGACCACGACGAGCAGGATGCCGCCGATGATCTGGATGGTGCGCGAATTGCGCCGGAGCCAGCCGACTCCGCGCAGCGCGGTGGCCGACCCGAACGCGAGAATCACGAACGGCAGCCCGAGTCCGAGGCAGTACGCCACGATCAGCGCGACACCGCGAGCGGCCGTCGCGCCCTCGGTTCCGGCGGATACCGCCATTACGCCGGAGAGCGTCGGGCCCAGGCACGGCGTCCAGCCGAGCGCGAAGACCGCACCCAGCAGCGGTGCGCCGACGATTCCGGTGAGCCGGCGCGGATGCATTCTGGTGTCGCGCTGCAACATCGGCACCAGGCCGAGGAATACCAGCCCCATCACGATCGTCACCACACCGCCGATGCGTTGTAGCAGTTCACGATTGACGTTCAGGGTCTGGATGACACCGAAGACCGTCGCCGAGGCCAGCACGAACACCACGGTGAAACCGGCGACGAAGAGCCCGGCCGCACCCGCGACCCGCATCCGGCCGGTGCGCAGCGCGACGGCCGCACTCTTGCCCTGGGCTTCGCCGACGGTGACCGGCGGCGCTTCGGCGCCCACGAGCCCGGCCAGATACGACAGATATCCCGGCACCAGCGGCACCACACACGGCGAGGCGAACGAGACCAATCCGGCGAGCAGGCAGGCACCCAGCGCCAGCAGCAGCGGCCCGGTTGCCGCGGTCTGCTGGAACGATTCGCCGACGGAAGCCAACGCCGGCGAGGCGACGGCTGTCACTGCCGGCCCTCCTGCGCGACCTGGTTCACCACCGGCAGCAGATCCTCGGCCAGCAGTGACCGCAGGAAGACCGCGGCGACGCGATGCTGCCGATCGAGGACCAGCGTGGTGGGGATGACGCTGGTCGGGAATTTGCCGCCGAGCGCCAGCAGGCTGCGCATCTCGGGGTCGTAGATGGACGGGTAGCCGACGTGATTGTCGGTCACGAAGTCGCGCGCCTTGTCCTGTTGTGGATCACGCACATTGATCCCCAGGAAGGCGACGCCCTTGTCCTTGGACTGTTCGTAGACCTGTTCCAGCGCGGGCGCTTCGGCGCGGCACGGCCCGCACCACTGTCCCCAGAGGTTCAGTACGACGACCTGATTCGGGAAGTCGTCGACCGAGACGGTCTTGCCGGTCATCAGATTCGGCCCCGAGAGGTGGCCGATCGTGCCGCGGGCAGCCGGTGGATCGTACCGGATATCGGTTTTGCCGCCGGGGGAGACGAAATCAAAGGTGCCGCCCTGGGCGACCGCGTCGTTACCCGACGAACAGCCGGCCAGCGCGGCGACGACCGCCACGCAGGCCAGCAGCATCGGCAGCAGACGCCGGACCGCCCCGCTCACGCCCCGGTCACCCTGGGATCCGAGCCGCCGGACGGCTCGGAGTAGACGATGTCGATCAACGTATCGCCTTGGTACACAAGCGAAGTCAGCGAGGCAAGCGAGCACTGCCGCTGCCGCGGATCGTGCCACAGCCGCTTCCCCTCCAGGAAGCGCCGCAACGTCCACACCGGCAGCTGATGCGACACCACCACGGCCTCGTGTCCGGTCGCCTCCACCCGCGCCTTGTTCACGGCGGCGAGCATGCGATGCGCGATCTGCAGATACGGCTCACCCCACGACGGGGTGAACGGATCGCGCAACTTCCACCAGTGCCGCGGCTTGCGCAGCGCGCCGTCCCCGACCGACACCCGCAGCCCCTCGAAGGTGTTGCCGGCCTCGATGAGGTTGTCGTCGGTGCGCACGATCAGCCCGTGCTGTCCGGCGATCGGCGCGGCGGTCTCCTGGGCGCGCTGCAGCGGCGAGGCGACGACCAGGGCGACGTCGTGATCGGCCAGGGTGCGCGCGACCGTCGCCGCCTGCGAACGACCCGTCACCGAGAGGCTGAAACCGGGCAGGCGGCCGTACAGGATGCCCTTGGGGTTGTGCACCTCGCCGTGGCGCATCACGTGCACGATGGTCTCGGTATCCGAGGCGACGTCACCGGGTAGCGAGGGAATCTTGCCGGCATCGGCTCCCGAGTCCGCGCCGGGCCCCTGCGAGGGTTCGGCTTCCCCGTTCGCCGCGGCGTCCCCGGGCGACGCCGGTTCTTCGTGCGAGGGGGATTCTGTTGCGGCAGTGACGGATTCGAGCTGATCTGAGTCGCTCACGCGCGGGATCCTTCGGGTGTGGCGGCCGCGGCTGCCGCGGCGGCGGCGGGCAGTGCGGCAGCGATACGGTCGAATGCGTCCTCGTCGAGGGCAGCCGAGACGAACCAGGCCTCGAACGGGCTCGGCGGCGCGTAGACGCCACGTTCCAGCAGCGCGTGGAAGAAGGCCGGGAAGCGCCAGGTGGCGGTGGCCTTGGCGGTGGCGTAGTCGGTAACCGGACCCTCGGCGAAGAACACGCTCACCATATTGCCCGCGAATTGCACGGTGTGCGGGACCCCCGCGGTGGTCAGAGCCTCGGTGATCAGGGATCCGAGGCGTTCGGCGTTGCGGTCGAGGGCGGCGTAGACGTCCGCGTCGGCGGCACGCAGCGTGGCCAGCCCGGCGGCCACCGCCACCGGATTACCCGAGAGCGTGCCGGCCTGGTAGACCGGCCCGATCGGCGCGAGGTGGTCCATGACCTCGGCGCGGCCGCCGAAGGCCGCGGCGGGTAGTCCGCCGCTCATCACCTTGCCGAAGGTGTACAGGTCGCCCGCCACCGGATCGCGCCCGTACCAGCCCGCGGCGCTCACGCGGAAGCCCGTCATGACCTCGTCCATGATCAGCAGGGCGCCGTGTTCGCTGGTCAGCTCGCGCAAGCCGGCGTTGAATCCGGGCAGCGGCGGGACCGCGCCCATATTGCCGGCGGCGGCCTCGGTGATCACGGCGGCGATCTGGCCCGGATATTCGGCGAAGGCCGTGGCGACGGCTTCGAGGTCGTTGTAGGGCAGCACGAGGGTGTCGGAGGCCTGTGCTCCGGTCACGCCCGGCGAGGTCGGCAGACCCAGGGTCGCGACGCCCGAGCCGGCATCGGCCAGCAGCGCGTCGACATGGCCGTGATAGCAGCCGGCGAACTTGACGATCTTGCTGCGCCCGGTGAATCCGCGTGCCAGCCGCACCGCGCTCATGGTGGCCTCGGTACCGGAGTTCACCAGCCGCACCCGCTGCACCGGATCGACGCGAGCGGCGATCGCCTCGGCCAGTTCGATCTCGGCCTCGGTCGGCGCGCCGAAGGACAGCCCGCCGGTGGCGGCGCGCTGCACCGCGTCCACGACGGCCGGATGGGCGTGCCCGAGGATCATCGGCCCCCAGGAACACACGAGGTCCACATAGTCGTTGCCGTCGGCGTCGGTGAGCGTGTATCCGCGCGCCGAAGCGATGAATCGCGGGGTGCCACCCACCGAATTGAAGGCCCGCACAGGCGAGTTCACACCGCCGGGAATGATCGCGGCGGCGCGTTCGAAGAGTCGGGCGGAGACCGGCACGTTTACCTGGGTCGCGCGCGGAGAAGAACTCACGACCACCAGTGTCGCAGCCCCCGCCGAAGCGGTCGACGACAGGGTGTAGTGGGGTGAGCCACCCCACAAGCCGAGGCGCCACATTGTACTCCCACCGACCCGACCAGCAGTTTGCCGAGAGTTTCCTCACACGCGCCGGTCAGCGGCGTTACCGCAACACGCGGCGTAAATTTCCTGTCATAAGGGTTGTCGCTGAGTTGCCCATGCGTAACCTCGTACCCACCATCACGCTCACGGCCGGGAGGGTTCATGCGGAAAGCAGTATTCGGGGTAGCCCTGTTGACAACCCTCGTCGGCTCGGTCGCGGCGGCGACTCAGGCGGCCGCCGTGACGCCGGTGGTCCAGCCCGACCAGCAGCGCGCCGGAGTCATCCTCACCCACGACGAGACCGCCGCACTGGGCGACGGGCCGATTCCCGCACTGGTCACCATGGTCGTTCCGATGAACCGGATCGGGGCGGGCCTCAAACCGGACACCCAGCTCTATCACGACGAGAACGGCAATGTGCACGCCTCACTGCGGCAGGTGATCGAGGAGGCGGCGAGCCATCCGGACGGGAGCGTCGTGGTGATGGCGAACGTCCCCGGATCGCACGGCACGCGCCTGCTCGACGTTTTCCAGCAGTGGCGCTGACCGACGCGGTTCAGGGGACCGGAACGCCCAGGCACAGCAGGGCATAGCCGGTGGACAGCAGGCAATTCAGTGGCGTGGGAAGCAGATCCAGCAGCGAGACCTGATCGGCGCGCAGCGGAGAGACCGCGCCGATGGCCTGCGGATCGGCGGAACTCGCGCCGGTAACGCTCGGCCCGGACGTCTGCGAGGCGGTCGCCGAAGCGTCTGCGGCCGAGGGGCTTTCGGGGGCCGCGGTGGCCACGGCGACCGGCGCCATACCGATCGCCGCGGCTGCGAGAATCGTGAACGAGGTCTTCCGCACTGCTCGGGTGCGCGTCATGGTGCTCATTTTCCGGCAATACCCACAACACTCGATCCGCTATCGGGCGACGCGCCGCGAATTCGGGTGCGGCTGTGGCGAACAGGCGTGTCAGCGCGGGCGAACCGCGCACCGCACCACCAGATCGATGGCCGCGAGGCCCGCGGCCGTGACCAGTACGGTGGCCAGCGCGAGCCACGGACCGGCGTAGTGGGTGGATTCGAAGGCGGGCTGATCCCCCGCCGCCGCGAACCAGGTCCGATGGACACCGAGCCGCCAGCTGGGCACGGCGGCCACCGCGCAGACCACGACCAGCACCAGATCGAGCAGGATCCACAGCCGGCGCATCACGCCACGTCCTCCTTGCCCTCGACAACCTCGTCGTCCCCGGAACAGCTCACCGCGCCCGCCGGAGCTTCGGCGCCATCGGACTCGTTCGAGGCGGCGGTCTCGATCTTCGCCGACCGGGGCGCCGCCGGTTCCTCGGTCACGGGCGCCGAACCCTCGGCGAGCCGATCGAGCGCGGCGCTCAACTGCGCGCGCAACTGCCGATGATCGCGCGCCCAGGCCTGCACCATGGCGCCGTCGCGCAATTTCAGGCCGATGCCGCGGCGGCGGCGCGGCACTCCGGTCAGCTCACCCAGTGCGCGGGCCGACTCCCAGGGCTCGTCATCCCACGATTCCTCGTCGAGTTCGGGAAAGACTCGCGCGATCGAACTCAGCGGCAGCGTTTCGGTGCCCGCGCGCAGCACGGAGTCGGTGAGTTCGACGCTGACGTGACGTTTTCCGGCCACGACCTGCAGAGTCACGAATCCGGCGAGCAGAATCGCGCAGAAGGCGAGGCCGAACCAGTGCACCGGGCCGCGCCGCAGCGCGAGTTCCAGGATCAGCACGAACAGACAGAGCAGCGGGCCGTAGGCGACCGTTCGCCAGCGGGCACCGGGCTCACTGAACAGCACGGAATCCGGCCGCACCGCGGCGGTGGGTTGGGCGTCGCTCACGCAGGACCTCCGAATACGACGCGCGTGCCGGCGCGAGCGGGTGGCGGCGAAGTCAGCCGACCTTCCCCGGGAGCAGCAGGCCGGCGAGGGTGAGCAGTGCCAAGAGCAGCAGCAAACCCATCACCAGAACATCGCGTCGAATGCTTTGTCGCTGCTGAATCACCACGCGCATCGATGTCTCCGATCCACCGAAGCCATCCGTGCTGCGCTCTCATCGCGGTAGCCGATCGATGCGACCACCGACCGAAAAACCACATCCGAAGAATAACGCACAATCAACGACTTTCAGTTCCCGAGCTCTCTGTGACAACCCTCACCATACATCCCGGTCGGCACGCGACAAATTCGGCCTCGCGTCTCAGTGGCCGTTCGCTCGGAAAAACGCCTCGGATTCCTTTCTGCGGCAGAGGAATACGGCTCCGCAGGCCAGAACCGCCTGTAATATCGCCGCGGCCCCGATCAGCACCGCCGGGCCGCCGGCGACCGCGCCGAGGCCGAACATCGACCCGATGGCGCCGAGCACCAGCACCACGGTCGCCACATCGGCAACCGTGCGCGCCCACAGGCGGCCGCGACCGAGTTGGTACACCACGGCCACCGCGCCGATCCCGACGGCGAGGCCGTAGGTGAGGACCAGTACCTCGAGAATCGAGACCACCAGCTCCATCTGCGCCACGCTGAAGTCGGGCCGCTCGCCGTGCAGCTGGTCGTAGAAGTCCTGGGCGACCTGGCGGCGATTGCCGAGGCGGTCGACCGCGCCGAGGATCAACCGCAACACCCCGAGCGCGACCACGGCCCACCACAGCTGGCAGGCGGTGCGCACATCCTCGGGTCTGGTTCGAATGCCGGGCTCGGCCGGGAGGGTCGCCGGATTCACGACAGCCAGTGCGCGGCCTCGGTGGCCCAGTAGGTGAGCACGATGTCCGCGCCCGCCCGGCGGATGCCGAGAAGCGATTCGAGGATGGCGCCGCGGCGGTCGATCCAGCCGCGTTCGGCGGCGGCGGTGATCATCGAGTACTCGCCCGAGATCTGATAGGCGGCGACCGGAACCGGCGAATGATCGGCGACATCGCGCAGGATGTCGAGATACGACATGGCCGGCTTGACCATCACGATGTCGGCGCCCTCGGCCAGGTCCAGTTCCAGCTCACGCAGCGATTCCCGCCGATTCGCCGAATCCTGCTGATAGGTCCGGCGATCGCCCTGCAGCGACGAGCCGACGGCCTCCCGGAACGGGCCGTAGAACGCCGAGGCGTATTTGGCCGCGTAGGCGAGGATCCCGGTATCGATATGACCGGCCGCATCCAGTCCGGCGCGGATCGCACCGACCTGGCCGTCCATCATGCCGCTGGTGCCCAGCAGTTCGGCGCCGGCCTCGGCCTGGGCCAGCGCCATCTCCACGTAGCGTTCCAGGGTCTCGTCGTTGTCGACGGAGCCGTCGCCGGCCAGGACACCGCAGTGCCCGTGATCGGTGAATTCGTCCAGACAGGTATCGGCCATCACGACGGTGTCACCGCCGACCTCCTCGGCCAGCGCGCGCAGGCCGCGATTGAGGATGCCGTCCGGGGCACTGGCCTGGCTACCCACAGCATCCTTGTCCTCCGGACGCGGCACGCCGAACAGCATCAGCCCACCGACGCCTGCCCCGACCGCCTCGGCCGCGGCCTTGCGCAGCGAATCCATCGAATGCTGGTACACACCGGGCATCGAACTGATTTCGCGCGGTTCGGCCAGTCCGTCGGCGACGAACATCGGTAGTACCAATTGCCTTGCTTCCAAGGTGGTTTCGGCGACGAGGCGACGCATCGCGGGGGTACGACGCAACCGCCGCGGGCGGTCCATTCCGGTCATAACCGCACGATACGCCGCGCGGGAGCCCGGCTCCCAGGCACCTCCCGGCCGGTTGGCGTGGGTCACACCCGGCAAATCACGGGCGACGCACCGGCGACGCGGGCGCGGCGCCGAAACCCGTTGCGGCGAGCGGTTTTTGTCGGTGCCCTCCGGTAGAATCGAAGATGTGTTCGAGGGGATTCGTCAACAGTCGAACCGGCCTCGGTAGCGCGCTACTGCCCACGGCGCGCAACCGATCGATCGGCGGTGGGACGGACTGCCCATATCCGTCCCGCCTTCGATTCGGCCCATCGACGACCCGATGAATCTCCATCCGAGGGGAGGATTCTCATGCCCACCGCACCGACGATCATCGATCCCTACGCGCCGCTGGTGAAACAGGCCCTACCGGCCGGCCGGCCGCGCTCCTGGTACGTCATGCACAACCGCAGGTTGAAGGCCATGCGGCTGGCCATCGCCCTGCTCGACTCCGGCGTCTACCGCGCCAACCTCGCCGACAACCAGACCATTCGGCACACCGCCGAGGTCGTCGGCATCCGGCCACCGTCGAACAAGACCTGCAGCCTCGTCCGCGACCTGATGCGCGTACGCCGGGTGTGAGTGCCTCTTCCGCAGTACCGCTCAGCGGCCCCGGTTATCGAGCCGCTCAGCGGCTGCGGTTATCGAGCCGCTCAGCGGCTGCGGCGGCTCTTCTTGCGCGGCGGGGGCAGCAGGCCCTCGGCGCGCAGGTGGGCGGCGTGTTCGGCCAGGGCGTCGACCAGCGGGCCGACCTGGGCGATCTCGGGTTGCACATCCACGCGCAGGCCGAATTCGATTGCGGTCTCGGCGGTTTTGGGGCCGATGCAGGCAACGATGGTGCGCGCGTGCGGCTTTCCGGCGATACCGACCAGATTCCGGACCGTGGACGAGGAGGTGAACAGCACGGCGTCGAAACCGCCGGTCTTGATCATCTCCCGGGTTTCGGCCGGCGGCGGCGAGGCCCGCACGGTGCGGTACGCGGTGACATCGTCGATCTCCCAGCCGCGGTCGCGCAGGCCCTCGGCCAGAGTTTCGGTGGCGATATCGGCGCGCGGCAGCAGCACGCGGTTGACCGGGTCGAAAACATCGTCGTAGGGCGGGAAGTCGGCCAGCAGACCTTCCGAGGACTGCTCACCGCTGGGCACCAGTTCGGGATTGATACCGAACGAGCGCACCTTGTCGGCGGTCGCCTCACCGACGCAGGCGATCTTTACACCGGAGAAAGCCCGTGCGTCCAAACCGAATTCGCCGAACTTCTCCCACACCGCGCGCACGGCGTTGGTCGAGGTGAACACGACCCACTGGTAGCGCCCGTCGACCAGGCCCTTGACCGCGCGCTCCATCTGCGCGGGGCTGCGCGGCGGCTCGACGGCGATGGTCGGCACCTCCATCGGGATGGCGCCGTGCATGACGAGCTTCTCGCTCATCTCGCCGGCCTGCTCCTTGGTGCGCGGCACCAACACGGTCCAGCCGTACAGCGCCCGCGACTCCCACCAGGACATCTTGGCGCGCTTCTCGACCTCCTTGCCCACCGTGACCACCAGCGGTCCGACCAGTTCGGAAGCGGCGGAGTTCAGGGTGGCCAGCGTCGCCTCGATGGTGCGCTGCTGCCGGGTGGTGCCGCGCACGGTCACGGCCACCGGGGTCTGCGGGGCGAGACCGTGCTCGACCAGCGCGCTCGCGGTTTCGGCCAGGTGGCCGGAGGTGGCATGCAGCACCAGCGGGCCGGGAGCGGCCGCGACCGAGGCCCAATCGACCTCACCGCGCACGTCGACCTCGGTGTGCGAGGAGCCCAGGGCGATACCGGCGTAGGCCGGAACCGTGGTCGCCGAGGGCAGCCCGGGCAGCACCTCGAAGTTCATATGCGATCGGGTGACGGCGTTGACCTCGGAGATCACCGAATCGGTGGTCATCGGATCGCCGGAGACCAGCCGCACCACATCGTGTCCGGCGCGGGCCTCGTGGACCAGCGTCTTCGCGACCTCGGCCGGCTCGCCCAGCGCGGGGCGCACGTCGACGGCGGATTCCCCGTCGGGACCCGGCTCGACGGCGGTGCCGATCATGGCCAGCACGCCCTTGTCGACATCGGGGTCGGTGAACGCCAGCCGGGCTCGTCCCAGCACCTCGCGGGCGCGGACCGTGAGCAGTGCCGGGTCACCAGGACCCGACCCGACGAACAAAATCCGACCGGGATGTTTCTTGGTGGCTCGGCTCATGGCTTGTTCTCCATCGGGCTGGGATTGGTGAAGTCGGACGCGCCGGCGGATACCTCGCCGGCCAGCAGGTCGCGCGCCCCCAGCTCCAGGAGCTCACGCGCCAGATCGCGGCCCAGCTGCTCTGCGTTCGCGAGCGAGCCGACCGCCGAGGCCCGGATGACATCCGAACCGTCGATCGCCGCCGCGCCGCCGCGCAGCGACAGTTCCTCCACCACGCGGCCCTCGTCGTCGAGCGATTCGACGACTTCGGCGAGCGCGCCGACCGGCGCCGTGCAACCGGCTTCCAGTTCGGCGAGCAGCGCGCGTTCGGCGACGACCGTGGCGCGACTGCCCGGATCGTCGAGGGTGGACAGGATGCTGACGAGATCGCTTTCCTCGCTGCGGCATTCGACCGCGAGCGCGCCCTGGGCCGGTGCCGGGAGCATCTGCACGGGCTCCAGGGCCTCGGTGACCGAACCGAGCCGGTCCACGCGGGACAGCCCGGCCCGCGCGACGACCACGGCGTCGAGTTCACCCTCGGCGACCTTGCGAAGTCTGGTGTCGATATTGCCGCGCAGCGGCACGATCTCTAGGCCGAGGCCGAGGGCGCGCAACTGGGCGGCACGCCGCGGCGCGGAGGTGCCGACCCGGGATCCGGCGGGCAGTTCGCCCAGTACCAGACCGTCGCGGGCCACCAGGGCGTCACGCGGATCCTCGCGCGGCGGTATCGCGGCGATGGTGAAGCGCGGGTCGGGCGCGGTGGGCAGATCCTTGTAGGAGTGCACCGCGATATCGACGGTCCCGGCGGCCAGTTCCTCGCGCAGCGCGGCGGTGAACACCCCGACACCGATCTTCTCGACCGGATCGGAGGATTTGTCGCCGGCCGTCTTCACGATCACCAATTCGGCGTGCTGCCCGGCGGCGATCAGCGCGTCGCGCACGGTGCCTGCCTGGGTCAGTGCCAGCACGCTGCCGCGGGTGCCGATCCGCCACGGGGTATCCGTGGTGCCACGTCGCGTCATGTTGTGCTCCTGCGTGTCGACCCCGGTGGCTGCGCCCCCGAATGCGGTGGCCGTATCAGCGCTCACTGCGGATGCCCCTGTTCGTCTCCGAGATGGCTCGTGGTGAAGTCGTCGGCCAGTTCGCCGCCGAGAGTGGCGATTTCCATCGGCGCCGCAACCGCTTGTGCCGCACCGGGTTTCAATTCGAACAGCTCACGCAGCGCCTCGGCGTAGCTGCCGCCGCCGGGCGCCGAGGCCAGCTGCTTGACCCGGACCGTGGGCGCGTGCAGCAGTTTGTCGACCACCCGGCGCACCGTGCGGGCCACCTCTTCGCGCTGCGGATCGCCGAGATCGGGCAGTTTGGATTCCAGCCGCATCAGCTCCGCCTCGACCACCTCGGCCGCGCGCTGGCGCAGGGCCGCGACGGTCGGGGTCACCTCGGCCATCCGCTGGCCGGACAGATATTTGGCGAGTTCCTCGGCGACCAGGGCGCGCGCGGCGCTGGTGTCGTCGGCCGCCGCACCCGCCGCGGGATCACGCTGCAGCGTCTCCATGTCGATGACGGTGATATCCGGCAGTCCGGCCACCGCGGGATCCACATCGCGGGGCAGGCCCAGATCGCAGATCACCATCTGATGTCCGGCGCGGGAGACGTTGAGCGCCCGGTGGGCGTCGGCCAGGCTCACCACCGAACCGACCGCGCCGGTGCTGGTGATCACGATGTCGGCATCGGCCATGGCGTTCACCAGATTCGACAGCTCCATCGCGGTCGCCGGTGCGCCGTGCATGGTGGTCGCGGTGTGGGCCAGCCGCTGGGCCCGCTCGAGAGTGCGGTTGACCACGACGATTCGGCCGATTCCGGCGCGTGCCAGATGGGCCACCGACAGCCCGCCCATCGCGCCCGCGCCGACCACGACCGCGGTGCGGCCGGCCAGGTCGCCGAGCACGTTCGCGGCGCGCTCCAGGGCGACCGACACCACCGAGGCGCCCGCGCGGTCGATCCCGGTCTCCGAATGCACCCGCTTGCCGACGCGCAGGGCATGCTGGGCCAATTCGTGCAGGGTGCGCCCGGCGGCCTGCTGGGCGTCGGCGGCGGCGTACGCCGAGCGGATCTGGCTGAGCACCTGCTGCTCGCCGACGACCATCGAATCCAGGCCGCTGGCGACCGCGAACAGATGTTCCGCCGCCGCCTCGCTGTAGCGCACGTAGGCGTGCCTGGTCAGTTCGGGCAGTGGCAGATCGGAATGCTTGGCCAGCAGATCGCCGACCTCGGCCAGGCCGCCGTGGAAGGCGTCGACCACGGCGTAGATCTCGACGCGGTTGCAGGTGGAGACGATCATCGCCTCGGAGATGTGCTGGGAGGCCAGCATGCGATCGGTGAGCTTGGGCCGGTCCTCCTCGGTGACCGCGACCTTCTCCAGCACCGCCACGGGAGCGCTGCGATGCGAAATTCCGACGAGAAGCACACTCATGGTGCGACCACCGATCCCTTGCTGGTTGGCTCCGTTGCCGAATGCGAGGTTGTCTTGCGGGGTGTGGGCTGGTGGGCCGCGCGTCCGGCCATCCGGCGCCCGATCGGGGTGGAGACCGCGTGCACGGTCTCCCCCGCGGCGACGCGCTCGGTGGCCGCCGGCTCGGTCGCCTCGAGTTCCGCGCTGCGAGCGCGCTCGAACGACAGCATCTGCAGTTCGACGGCGAGGTCGACGCGGCGGACCTCCACGGTGGCCGGAACCGCCAGGTTCACCGGCGAGAAGCTGAGAATGCACTGCACCCCGGCGGCGACGAGTTCGTCGCAGACGGCTTGGGCCGCGGCATCGGGAACGGTGACCACCGCGATCGTGGGCGCGAGTTCGGCGACCGCGGGCCGCAGCCGGGCGGTGTCGAGCACCCGCAGCCCGGCGACCGAGGCGCCGATCACCGCGGGATCGTTGTCGAAGATGCCGACCATGGTGAATCCGCGCCGCGAGAATCCGCCGTAACCGGCCAATGCCCGGCCCAGATTCCCGGCGCCGACCAGGATCACGCGATGGCCGTCCGCCAGGCCGAGAACGTCTTCGATGCGGTTGCGCAGCTTGGCCACGTCGTAGCCGACGCCGCGAACACCGTTGGGGCCGAGGAAGGATAGATCCTTGCGAAGCTTGGCCGAACCGACACCCGCCGCGACAGCCAGTTCTTCACTCGATACGATGAGCACACCCTCGTCGGCCAGGACGGCGAGCACTCGGAGGTAGGTGGCCAGACGGGTCACCGTCGCCTGCGGGATGTCCTTGTTGATGGATTTGCCGGAAACGCTGTTCAGAGCTCTGCCGGAGACGCCACCTGGCGTCTCATGCTGCTCTGTCACGTCGTTCGGCTCCTCGTCCGGCCGGGGGGTAGTGTCCGGGTTTTCGCTTGGTCCACCGCCGACACCGGGCACAGGCATCGGTCTCGGATCGGTATTGGTACACGGGGTGCGGTTGCGTCCGCCGCCAGAAGCAGGCGGGTCGCGTGTCACCACCGTAACCGCTTGTGAAGCCCTGCACAAAGTCGGTGAATTCAGTCACTCTCCACTCGTCGGCTCCACGAATGCCTGCTCACATTCAACCGCCGTGTAGCACCGGCTTCGGCGCAGGCACGCCGGACCGGCGATTTCCCCGCGCGAATGCGGCGATTCGCGGCTAATCGCAGGTCTGTCGGCACGGTGGCATTTAATGGCGATATGAGTACTGCCACGCATTCGGTGACTTTGCTGACCCGCGAGGGCTGCGGTATGTGCACGGTCGCACTGACGCAACTGCGCGCCATCTGCGCCGACTTCGGGCTGGAACCGGCGACCGTCGATGTGGACGCGGCGGCGGCCACCGACCCGTCGCTGCGGGCCGAGTTCGGCGACCGGCTGCCGGTGGTGCTGCTCGACGGCCGCGAACACAGTTACTTCGACGTGGATGAATCCCGGTTGCGGGCCGATTTGAGTCGCTGAGCACACATCGCCGAGCAGCCGTCGGGACAACGCTGTGCTCGGCTAATGTTGGAGTGTTCGCGCGAACAGGCGGAGGTACTGGTGCCGGAACGATCGAAAGATGCGAGGACGGGCTTCATCGCGGGAAGGTTCGGCGAATTCCCGGCGCGCTGGGGGCAGGGTCTGTCGGACCAGCTCACGCGGATCGCGCGCAGCCCGTTCGGGCCCAGCGAGGAGGAGGTACGCGCCAACCTCGCCGGTGAGGCCAGCGCCGATGCCGCCCTCGCGCTGCACGACGCGGAATTGGCCGAAAGCTATGGCGCCGAAGCCGATTCGGAATTACCGCCCCATGCGCGCCCGCCGCGCGACCTGACCGCTGCGGCATTTTTCGACGTGGACAACACGATGGTGCAGGGCGCCTCGATCGTGCACTTCGCGCGCGGCCTGGCGGCGCGGAAATATTTCAAGACTTCCGACCTCGTCGATATGGCCTGGAAGCAGGTGAAATTCCGGGTCACCGGTAAGGAAAGCCAGGGCGATATGGCCAGCGGCAAGGAAAAGGCGCTGTCATTCATCGCCGGCCGCTCGACTGCCGAACTCGCGGCCCTCGGCGAGGAAATCTACGACGAAATCATCGCCGACAAGATCTGGCCCGGCACCCGCGCGCTGGCGCAAATGCATCTGGACGCCGGTCAGCAGGTGTGGCTGGTGACCGCCACGCCGGTGGAACTCGCGCAGGTCATCGCGAAGCGCCTGGGATTGACCGGCGCGCTGGGCACGGTCGCCGAAAGTGTGGACGGCGTCTTCACCGGACGGCTGGTCGGCGATATTCTGCACGGCCTGGGCAAGGCACATGCGGTGCGCACCCTGGCCATTCGCGAGGGGCTCAATCTCAAACGCTGCACGGCCTATTCCGACAGCCACAACGACGTGCCGATGCTCTCGCTGGCCGGTACCGCGGTGGCGATCAACCCGGATTCGGACCTGCGTGAGGTCGCCAAGAATCGCGGCTGGGAGATCCGCGATTTCCGCACCGGACGCAAGGCCGCCAAGATCGGCGTTCCCACCGCGTTGGCGCTGGGTGCGGCCGGTGGGGCGGCGGCGGCCGTCCTCACCCGCAGGCGCGAACAGCACGGCTGAGATTTTCCGGAAGGAAACGATCGAGCCTCCTCGCCACAGCGAGGAGGCTCGATTTCTCCGGCGCTGTTCCGGCGTCAGCCGGTGAAGGGGTTACGCCGCTTGGTGAGCAGTTTGTACAGCGTCTGCTGGATGGTCTCGCGGACCTGATCGGTGACCTCGAACATCGTCATCGGATCGTCGGCGGCCTCGGCCGTATAGTCCGCGGTCGCGATGGGCTTGCCGAATTCGATGGTCCACTTCGACGGCAACGGGATCGCCCCCAGCGGTCCCAGATGCGGAAATGTCGGAGTCACCGGGAAATACGGCAATCCGAGCAGGCGGGCCAACGGCTTGATGTCGGCGAGTTTCGGATAGATCTCCTCGGACCCGACGATCGAGCACGGAATGATCGGCACACCGGTTTTCACCGCCGCCGAGACGAATCCGCCGCGCCCGAAGCGCTGCAGCTTGTAGCGCTCCGAATACGGCTTGCCGATGCCCTTGAAGCCCTCGGGGAACACCCCCGCGACCTCGCCCGACCGCAGCAGCCGCTCGGCGTCGGCGGGGCAGGCCAGGGTGTGGCCCGCCTTGCGGGCCAGCCCGCCGACCACCGGCGTCTCGAACACCAGATCAGCGGCCAGCAAGCGCAGCGACCGATGGGCGGGATGCCGGTCGTGCACGGCCAGCTGCAGCATCAGCGCGTCCAGTGCCACCACGCCGGCGTGATTGGAAACCACCAGCGCACCACCGGTGGACGGAATGTTGTCGATGCCGTTGACATCCACCCGGAACCACAGATCCGACAGTGGCCGCAGGGTCGGCAGGATGACCGATTCGAGCAGATGCTCGTCCCGCCCGAATTCGTCGACCTGGTAGTCCCCGGTGAGGCGGCGGCGGGCGAAATCGGCGGTATTGCGAATACCGTCGGCCACCGCACTCCGCACCAGATCACCCAGCGAGCGCGGCGGTGCCGATTCGGCCAGCCGCTCGGTCAGCGAGGTCACCGGCTGCAGGGCCGACTCTCCGGGCCAGCGCCGCGACGCCGGGCGCTGCCGGGCCTCGAAATCCGTCTCGTGCAGGTGAATGACTTTGGCCACGTCGTTCATCGATGTGCTCCCGTCCCGGCCCCGACGAGGCCGAGGAGTCTGTTTTCTGCAGCGTCGATCCAGCGCGGATCGATGACGGGCCGCAACGCTGCGCCCCCGATGAAGTCGTCGAACGCCTGCACCGTCGTCCAACGCGGTGCGAAGCCGAGTTCGGTACGCATTCTCGTGGTGTCCAATCCACAGCCGAAGTGGAAGTAATCGATCTGCTCGGTGGTGAACTCACGCATCACCGGGCCCATGAACGACCGGCCGACCGTCTGGAAAACACTCATCGGCACCGGTAGTTCGACGCGACCGGCGCGGCGGATGGCTTGCGACAATGCCAGCGCCCCGTCACCGGCGACATTGAAAGTGCCGCCGGGTGCGGAATGCGCGGCATGCGCCAGCACCGCGATCGCGTCCTCTTCGTGCAACAGCTGCATACGGGGGTCGCGGCCGAAGATCGTCGGCGTGATCGGGGAGCGGAAATACTGCACGCCCCGGCCCGCCAGACGCGGCCCCACTATCGGTGCGAATCGCAGGATCGTCGCGGCGATATCCGGACGCCGGCGCGCCATTCCGCGGACGAATCCCTCGACCTCGATCATGTCGCGCGCGAACCAGCCCTTCGGCGGCGTGCGCGCACTCATTTCCTCGGTGAATTTCGCCGGATCCTTCGGACCGCAACCGTAGACCGCCGAGGAGGAGCGGACCACCACACGGCGCACACTCGGCGCCTTCTGGCAGACCGCCATCAGCTGCATGGCGCCGAAGACGTTGTAGTCCTTCATCGCCGCCCGGCCGCCACCGGCGGGCGGGCGGGACAGTACGGCCGGATGCACGACGGTGTCGACCTTATTTCCGTCGATCACCTTGCGAATCAACGGGTTTCGAATATCGGCGCGAACGAACTCGGCCCGGCCCATCCGGCGCAGCAGATCGCGACTGGGCATGCGGGCATCGACCGCGATGACCCGTTCGATCGCGGGATCGGCCGCCAGCCGAGTGACGACATTGCCGCCGAAGAAGCGGCTCGCGCCGGTGACGAGGACAACTTTGGGCGGCTGGTCGTTGCGGCCAGCCGTACGCCCGTCCCGCATATCCGAACCCACGCCGAATCCCACCTGTGCACCCCTGCTTGGCTAGTTCCGTTAACCAGAGTAGCGGCTGTTACGGAGGTGGCCGAGAGTATTAACCAGGATCTAACGATGACTTCAGTCACCGGAAACAAATGCCGAAGCCCGCCACCCAAGTCGGTGGCGGGCTTTCAGCTAATTTCCAGCGTGTAAGTTTACTTGCCGAGTTTGCGACGCTGCACGCGCGTACGGCGAAGCAGCTTGCGGTGCTTCTTCTTCGACATCCGCTTACGGCGCTTCTTGATCACAGAACCCATAGGGTTGTTCCTCGCGTTCTCTCTCTACCCTCGGCACGCACGCCGGTTACGTACGCCCATCTTCCGGTTCGCTCGGCGGCCGCCTGGCAACCAGTGTTCAGCTCCCGACCTGACCCAGATCGGCAGCGGGTAACACAACGGTGGTTCATCGTACCGGGCCAACCCACGGCGAACGAAACGGGCACCGCCGTGCCCGGCCGCCGACACCGCCGACCGGCGTTCGCACGCTGCTATCCGGCGTCGAAGTACGACGTCTGCAGGTAGTCGTGCACCGCCTTGGCGTGTACCCGGAACGATCGACCGACTCTGACAGCGGGTAGTTCTCCCGAGTGAACCAGCCGATACACCGTCATCTTGGAAACCCGCATCAGATTCGCCACCTCGGCAACGGTGAGGAACTGTGTTCCTCCACCGCCGATGACAGGACCGGAACTCGCAGAGCTGTTTCCAGACATCATTGCACCACTGACCTCCGGCACGTCCGCGCCGCCGGCTTCCCCACCGGCGGAACAGACACGCACGTGCTCCCCCGAGCTTAGCGTTACCAGTGGGATTGCTGCGACGGGTGGGAGAAATAGCAGTGTCACCAGCGGATGTCCCGTCACACCCGGCGGCCACTCCGCGGTTACTCGCCGGTCGCCCCCTGTTCGGCCGAGCGGCGCTTGGCCGCGTGCAACGCCTCCCAGAACGCCGAGCGCACGCCGCCGCGCTCGAGCTCGCGCACGGCCGCCGCGGTGGTCCCCGCCGGCGAGGTCACCGCGGCACGCAACTCCGCGGCATCCTGACCGGACTCCTCCAGCAGCGCCGCCGAGCCGAGCATGGTCTGCACCACCAGTTCGGTGGCCACGTCCCGCGTCAGGCCGAGGCCGACGCCGGCTTCCACCATGGCCTCGACCACCAGGAAGAAGTACGCGGGTCCCGAACCCGACACCGCGGTCACCGCGTCCATCCGGCTCTCGGCGACGGTGACGACCCTGCCGACCGCCCCCAGCAGCTCCGAGACCGTATCCAGCTCGGCGGATTTCGCGTAGCGCCCGGCCGCGATCGCGCTCATGCCCTGGCCGACCAGCATCGGGGTATTCGCCATGACCCGCACGACCGGGAATCCGGCGGGCAACTTCGACTCCACCCGGGCGGTGGTCACACCGGCGGCGAGCGACACCAGGATCTGATCGCGATCGTTGTCGAGTTCGAGTTTGCCGAGCTCGGTCAGCACGGCGTCGACATCGTGCGGCTTCACCGCTACCACCAGCACATCCGCACCCGCCGCGGCCTCGGCCAGACTGTCGGTGACCCGGATGCCGAACCGCTCGCTCAACACCTGCGCGCGGGTCGTCACCGTCTCGACCACGACCAGATCCTTACCCGGCCGCCCGGCCTCGAGCAGCCCGGCAATCAACGCCTCGCCGATCCGTCCGCCACCGATCACCGCAATTCTCGTCATGAGGCCCAAGGCTATCCGTGCGCGGCGGCCGACGCGGGGCAGGGGCGATCAGTGGGAGCGGGGCAGCGGAATCAGCGCGAGCTGGCGGGTCTGCGCAACCACCGCGCCCGTGCTGTCGAGGACCAGTTGATCCTCGTCGAACATGCGCTCCCCGATTTCGTGGGCGGTCGCGATCACCCGCAGCCAGCCCGGCGCGGGCCGACGTCGCAGATAGGTGGTGAGCTGCACGGTCGGGGCCCAGCCGAACCGGCCCATGTTCATCGGCACGGGCGGGCTCATATCGCCCGCCATCATGGCGAAATACGCGGCGACGTCCGGATCGCTGCCGTCGGCGGCGCGCGGACGGATCCACAGGCGCAGCCGCGGCTCGCCCCGCTCGCCGGACAGGAACGGCGCCCAGGCCGGATCGATCGCCACCGAGGCGCCTCGCGAGACGTTGACCAGCCGGCCCATCGGAGAATCCGGCGCGTCGTAGCCCAGGGCCTCGGCGGGCGGTTCCGGCGGCATATCCGCCACGGTCTCGCGCCGATAGGCCGGTTCCGCGTCGTCGAGGTGGCCGAAGGTGAACGCCGAATGCACCAGCGTGCGACCACCCTGGACCAGATCGGCGTCGACCAGGCAGATCTGGCGGCCCGTCTTGCGGATTCGGACCTCGTACTCGACCTCGCCCGGGTCCGGGGCGCCGAGGAAATCGGTGCTCGCCGCGATCGGGAACATCTCGGCCAGATCGGGATGCGCGGTGCGCAACCGGGTCGTGGCGGCGGCCGCCGACGAGGCGACCATGGTGCCGCCGTGCAGCTTCTTGCCGATCGTCCACACCGGGTCGATGACGCCGCGATAGCGCGCGAACTCCGCGGAAACCTCCACCTCGGTCACCGCGCACACGCGGCTGAACGGTGCGTCGTCCAACTCCGGCCGTACCGTCTCGACCGCCAGTTCCGTCACCCGCCGCTCCTCTCCGTGGGCCCAGCCGGCTCCGGCCCGGCTCGTACACCGTATAAGTCTGCCGGACGGTCGCTCGATTCCCTACCGGGTGTGACGAAGCTGTACGGGCACAGGCCGATCAACCCTGGCGGGTCTGTTCCCGCCCCGGCACCGGCTGCAAATTGTTCAGATGTGTGCGCGCGAACCGCAGCGCTCGCCCCAGCATCGCCGCGCGGTCGGCGGTGGTCCGTGCGTTCTGGGTGTTCACCTCGATCACGGCGTGACCCCGGAAACCGTTGCGCACCAACGATTCACACACTTCCACACAGGGTTGCCCACCCTCGCCGGGAATCAGGTGCTCGTCGTGGGCGGCGCCGCGGCCGTCGGCCAGGTGCAGGTGCGCCAGACCGCCGCCCATGCGGTCGGCCAGCGTCAGCGCATCCATCCCGGCGGTCGCGGTATGCGACAGATCCAGGGTGTAGTGCCGGAAGCCGGTATCGGTCGGATCGTAGGACGGGCTGAACGCGGTCACGGAAAGTCCCGGTCCACCACGGCGTTCCAGCCGGCGCGCCGAACCGGAGCGGCGTCCGAACAGCGTGTCGGCGCGCATGGGGAACATGTTCTCCACCGCGACCACGACCGGACTGCTGTCCTCGAGTTCGCCCACCTGCTGGGCGAAGCCCTCCGCATAACGCCGCTGCCAGCGGAAGGGCGGATGCACCACCACGGTCGCCGCCCCCAGCGACTCCGCGGTCCGCACACTGCGTTCGAGTTTGGCCACCGGGTCGGCACCCCATACCCGCTGCGAGATGAGCAGACAGGGCGCGTGCACGGCCAGCACCGGCACCGCGTACCGGCGCACATACGATTGGACCGTGGCGATGTTCTGGCTGGCCGGCTCGGCCCAGACCATCAATTCCACGCCGTCGTAACCCAATTCCGCGGCATACCGGAACGCCGCCTCGGTGTTCTCCGGATAGACCGACGCCGTCGACAACCCCACCTGAACGGTGGTCCCCACCTGACCGCTGTGCCCCACTTGCTGCTCCCTGCTCAGTTCGTGCTGAGAAGAAAGGCTAGCGGTCCGAGCGTCACGAAGATGCCCACAACGACCGCGATCACCGTGCTGAGGATGTCGTCGGTGCGGCGCAGCACGCGAACCAGCGCGACCAGACCGAGAATTACGACCATCGCCAGCACCAGGGCCAGGAACGGCATGACGTCCCACATCTGCTCGAAGCCCTTGAACAGCAACATTCCCGCGACCGCCGCGCCGACGGCCTGGCCGCCGAGGATCATCCACTGCCGCCGGTTGAGATCCTCGACCGAGCCGCGGCGGGACGCCGGTCGGCTCAGCTGCGGCAGTTTGTCGCGCAGGGAGAAGCTGCGCGGGGCGGCCCGGCGCCGGCGCGGGGTGGGCTCGATCTCCTCGTCGTCGAGCAGATCGTCGTCGTAGTCGTCCTCGGGTTCGTCGAGTTCGACCGGTGCGTAGAACTCGGTGCGCGCCTCGGCAGGATCGAGGAGATCGATCACCCCGCGGCGCGGACCGCGATCGCGGCGCGCATCGGCCCCGCGCCGCTCCTCACGCGCTCCGGCATCGCGCAGCAGATCTCCGGCAACGGTCTGCCCGGACAGCAGCGGCTGCTCTCGGGCGGCCAGCGACCATCCCGGCGACCGGTCCTCGGCCGGCTCGTCCGGGTGGCCGCCGGATCCGGGTTCGTCGAAATCCCGGGGAGCCGAAGCCGGAGCACCGGGCCGCCGCCGCGCCGACCACGCGGGAAGTCCCTGGCGGGCGTCGGCGCCGTTGCGGCCGCCTGCGGGTGCCTCGGGCGCGCCCGACCCGTCGCGCCCCGGCTTGGCACCGTTGCGGCGCGGCAGGTCGGCGCGTCCCGGTGTCGGGAAGTCGGGCGCACCGAATTCACGGCCTGCCGGAGCGCCGAATTCGCGGTGCGGAGAGGGGGTTTCGGGCGGGCGAGGCGGCGCCCAGGCCGCGGTCGGCGGCGTGGGGTCGGTTCCCATGCCGCCCTGGAACGGCGGCACCATCACGGTGTTGCTCTCGTCGGGGTCCGGCCGGTGCCGGCGCCCGGGACGCCCCGAATCCACCGGTGTCTCGGGAGCGGCGAACGCACCCGCCGCCTCCCGCTCGGCCAGCGCCTCCCGCAATTCGCGGCGGGCGCGGCGACCGGTGGGCGCCGGCGCGGCATCCGCACCGTACGGCGCGGGCGCACCCTCCGGCGCGGCGTGCCGGGTGGAATCGGGCTGGGCGCCGTATCCGGGAGCGTCGTATCCGGGGGCCGCGCCGAACTCCGGCGAGGAATATCCGCCCGGAGAGTCGAACGAGGTGGGCTGGAAGCTGTTCGCCGCGTACCCCGACGGCTCCCAGGAATTCGGCGCGCTCGGCGCCTCCGGAGCGGCGGCCAGGGGATCGTAGAAACTGATCGGGCCGGACAGCGGTGATTCGGCTTCGTATCCGGGTACCGAGAGCTGGAAGTCCGGCATCGGTTCCGGATCCGGTTCGGCCTCCGGAGCGGCGTGCGAGGAGGAGCCCTCCCGAACGGCCGGCAGGTCGCCGGTCAGGTCGGTGACCGCGATGCCGCGTCCGCCTCTGCGCCGGCGACCGCCGCCCGACGCCGGAACTCCCTGGCCGTTGCGCGCCAGCAGTTCGGCGACCGACAGCTGGGTCGAATCCTCACTCATGCCGGCTCCTTTCGGTCGTGAACGGGCTGCGGCGCGGGGACGCCGGGCTGCCGCCTCCGCTCCTGCCGTTCACGACGGTCCTTTCCGATTGACCGCTTCCCGCATCGATCATCCCGATACGGCCTCGGTCGGGCCCGGCACTCCGATGGGCCGAGTACTACCCGGACCCGGGTCGCTACCCAGGTCGGTATCCAGTTTGCGCAGGATCAGTCCTTCGCGCAGCGCCCACGGGCAGATTTCGAGCGTATCGAGGGACAACGCCCGCATACTCGCCTCCGCTACCAGTGCGCCGGCCACCAATTGCTGCGACCGGTCGGAACTGACACCTTCCAATTCTGCGCGATCGGCGGCGGTCATCCGAGAGATGAATGCGATCAACTGCCGCAGACCGGAACCGGTGAGACTACGCCGCACACGCGGTCCCGCGGCCGAAGGGGCGGCTCCGGTCAGCCGGGCCAGCGAGCGGAAGGTTTTCGAGGTGCCCACCGCCAGATCCGGACGCCCGACGGCGAGCAGTTGTTTGGCCGGTATCACCAACTCGGCGTCGAGCCAGTCCCGCAGCACCGCCACCCGGCGCTTACCCGGCGGATCGCCGTTCAGCCAGTCTCTGGTCAGCCGGCCCGCCCCCAACTGCAGCGACAACGCCGCGTCGGGCGCCTCGTCGCAGCCGTTGCTCATCTCGAGCGATCCGCCGCCGATGTCGAGATTCAGAATGCGTCCCGCGCTCCACCCGTACCAGCGCCGCACCGCCAGGAACGTCAGCCGGGCCTCGTCGACACCCGAGAGCACCCGCAGATCGACACCCGCGCGCGAGCGGATCTGGGCCAGCACGTCATCGGAATTGGCAGCCTCCCGCAGCGCCGAGGTCGCGAACGGCATCAGCTCCACACAGCCGGAAGTCTTTGCGATACTGGCGAATTCGGTGATCGTCTTGGTGAGCTTGGCCGCGCCCTCGGGCGTGATGCAGCCCGCGTCGTCCATATTCTCCGACAGCCGCAAGGTGGCCTTCGTCGAGCTCATCGGCATCGGGTGCCCACCCCGATGCGCGTCCACCACGAGCAGGTGGACGGTATTACTTCCCACATCGAGAACACCGAGCCGCACATGAATACGGTACCGGGGTCGGTGGAGGCACCGGAGGACGAATCGGAACTCCCCTCACCACACCAGCCCGGAACTGGGGCTCGAGCGGCAAAGCTGTTAGCGTCTGGCGATGTGACCGCAGGAGCATCCGCGCCCACCCCCGTCTCGCCGGACACGACGCCGGCCGGGCCGCGACCAGCTGCGAAGATGGATCCGGCGCCGGAGGTCGATCTCGACTTCCCGCGGGAGTGGATCGAATTCGTCGATCCGGCAAATGCCGAGCATCTGATCGCGGCCGATCTCACCTGGCTGCTGTCGCGCTGGACCTGCGTCTTCGGCACGCCCGCCTGCCAGGGCATCATCGAAGGCCGCCCGGACGACGGCTGCTGTTCGCACGGCGCGTTCCTCAGCGACGACGACGATCGCAAGAAGCTGGCCAAGGCCGTGAAGATGCTCACGCCGCAGGATTGGCAGCTGATGGACGAGGCGCGCGATCGCGACGGCAAGATCCGCAAGAAGCTGTATCTGGAAGAGGACGAACTCGACGACGAGCCGGCCATCCGCACCCGCCGCTACGAGGGCGCCTGCATCTTCCTCAACCGCCCGGGTTTCGCCGGCGGAATCGGTTGCGCCCTGCACACGATGGCCCTGCGCAAGGGCATCGAGCCGCTGACGGTGAAGCCCGAGGTGTGCTGGCAGCTGCCGATCCGGCGCACGCAGGACTGGGTCGACCGGCCCGACGGCGAACAGATCCTGCGCACCACCATCACCGAATACGATCGGCGCGGCTGGGGCCCGGGCGGTTTGGATCTGCACTGGTACTGCTCCGGTTCGCCCGACGCGCATGTCGGTAGCCGCCCGGTCTGGCAGTCCTACGCGCCCGAACTGATCGAATTGATCGGGCAGCCGGCCTACGACGAACTGGCCCGGCACTGCCGCCGTCGCGAAGGACTGGGCCTGATCGCGGTGCATCCGGCGACGACCGCCGCGCGCGAGAAAGCCGAAACCGAACCGAACGGGAATATCTGATCCGCCAACCCATTTCGTAGGAATATGGGTAACGCGCCGGGTATGCCGGCATCCGAGTCCTCCGTTGTCGAGCACGAATCCGCGGGAACCGATTCCGCGCCGGGATCACGCCCGGGCGCACCCCGGATTCTGTTGATTTCCGGAAGTACCCGGCCGGGTTCCACCAACACCGCCGCACTGCGCACCTTCGCCGATCTCGCCGCGCCGGCATTCACCGCGGAATTGTTCACCGGGTTGGTCGAGATTCCGGCCTTCGTGCCGGGCGATCAACCCGCCCCGCCGGCGGTGCGGGCCCTGCGTGAACAACTCGCGGCCGCCGATGCCGTGGTGTTCTGCGCACCCGAATACGCGGGATTCATTCCCGGCAGTCTGAAGAATCTGCTGGAGTGGACCGTCGGCAACGCGGATCTGCACGAGAAACCGGTGACCTGGATTTCGGTGGCGGCCCCCGGACGCGGTGAAGGTGCGATCACCTCGCTGCGCACGGTGCTGGGATATGTCGGCGCGGTGGAAATCGAATCGGCGTGCCGGCGAATTACCGTACTGAGCGCCATGGTCGGGGCCGACGGAACGGTTTCGGACGCGGCCGTGCGACAGGCTCTCGCCGAATCGGCCGCCGCGATCGGCGCACATCTTTCGGCCGCGGCGGCGCCGCGGGAATTGTGAAGTACCTCTGTACGGTCATCGGCTCGCCATGCGCGCTTCACATACCCGTGATAGGTGTAGGTCATGATGAGGAAATTCCTGGCTACTGCCGCTCTCGCCGCGGGTGCGGCCCTCACCCTTGCTCCCGCCGCGCACGCCGACCCGATGACCGATCCGGCCAACTACTCGCTGCAGAACGACAACTTCGTCGCCTACAACGACCCGGCGGCGCTGTCGGCGAAGGACAACGGCAAGCAGGTCATCGTGAGCCCCTACGGCACCTCCAAGCCGATCGCCTGCCACGACAACACCGCGCCGCTGGACGACTGCTGGCAACGTGACGACTTCGGCTGGTTCCAGCTGCAGAAGCAGGAGCTGCCGCAGATCGGCATCGCCTGGGTGCACGTCGTCTAACAGAACCCTCAGCAGCTCGGCGTCGATCAGCTCAGCGTCGATACGGAAAAGCCGCGAGGCCCGAGGGCCTCGCGGCTTTCTCGTACCGGCGAGAATCAGGCCTCGAGTTTGTACCCGAGCCCGCGCACGGTCACCAGATGTTCGGGCTTGGCCGGATCGGCCTCGATCTTCGAACGCAGCCGCTTGACGTGGACGTCCAGGGTCTTGGTGTCGCCGACGTAATCGGCACCCCAGACGCGGTCGATCAGCTGGCCGCGGGTCAGCACCCGGCCGGAATTGCGCAGCAGGTATTCCAGCAGATCGAATTCCTTCAGCGGCAACGTCACCGATTTGCCGTTGACCTGCACGGTGTGGCGATCCACATCCATGCGCACCGGGCCGGCCTCGAGGACGCCGCTCTCGCCGGACCCGTCCATCTCCTCACCGGCGCCGCGGCGCAGCACCGCCCGGATGCGGGCGATCAGCTCGCGTGAGGAGTACGGCTTGGTGACGTAATCGTCGGCGCCCAGTTCCAGGCCGACCACCTTGTCGATTTCACTGTCGCGGGCGGTCACCATGATCACCGGCACACTGCTGCGGGTGCGCAGCTGCTTGCACACGTCGGTGCCGCTCATCCCGGGCAGCATCAGATCCAGCAGGACGATGTCGGCGCCGGAGCGGTCGAATTCCGACAGCGCGGATGGCCCGTCGCCCACGACCGTGACCTCGAAGCCCTCCTTGCGCAGCAGGAACGCGAGCGGATCGGCCAGCGACTCCTCGTCCTCGACGATCAACACACTGGTCATCGGGTTGCCTCCACACCGTTTTGTCCGGTCCGCCGGCGCGGACCGTCGTCGTTCTTGCCCACCCCGATTGCGGTGGGGCTCTTCCTCTCCGCCGGGGCGGCGGAATTCTGGTTGCCTGATTCGACCGCGGGAATACGCAGCGTGAACGTGGAACCGGTACCCAATTTGCTCCACAACGTGATTTCCCCGTTGTGATTGGCGGCCACGTGTTTGACGATAGCCAGCCCGAGTCCGGTTCCGCCGGTGGCGCGCGAACGCGCCTTGTCCGCGCGGAAGAAACGTTCGAAGACCCGTTCCTGGTCTTCCTTGGCGATACCGATACCGCGATCGGTGACCGCGATATTGACGTGGCCGTTGCGCAGCGACCGGCTCACCGATACGTGCGAGCCCTTCGGCGAATAGTTGATCGCGTTCTCGACCAGATTCGACAGCGCCGTCACGAGCAGAGTTTCGTCGCCGAGTATTTCCAGTCCACTGTTGGCATCGGTGCTGACGGTGATTCCGGCGGCTTCGGCGGCGGTACGCGACCGTTCGATCGCGGCATTGACCACGGTGTCGACGTCGACCGCCTCGAGCTGCGGCAGCTTTTCGGCCCCCTGCAGCCGCGAGAGCGCGATCAACTCGGTGACCATCTTGCCCATCCGGTTCGATTCGCTGACCAGACGCTGCCCGAAATGCCGCACCGAATCCGGATCGTCGGCCGACTCCAGCATGGCCTCGGCGAGCAGACTCATGGCGCCGACCGGCGTCTTGAGCTCATGGCTGACATTGGCGACGAAATCGCGGCGGGTGGCCTCCATACGGGCCTGTTCGGAGTCGTCGTCGGCGAACAGCACGACGAAGTTCGAATCACCGCGCGAGAGCGGGCGGGCCACACCGCGCACGGCGATGCTGTTGCGGCCGGGCAGCGGATTCTTCAGCGTCTGGTCGAACTCGACATCCTCGCCGGTGGCGATCACCTTCTCCACCGCCGCCCACGCGCGTTCGTCCAGCAACCGGTTGCGGACCAGGCCCAGTTCCTCGGCGCGCGGATTGACCAGCACCACGTCGCGATATTCGTCCACCACGGCGATGCCGCTCTCGGAGGCCAGCACGATCAGATCCAGGACCTGCGACATGGTCAGGCCGGATTCGGCCGCTCGACGCTCGGCTTGCCTGGCGTTCATGTACGGGATGACCAGGCCACCCACGGCCAGACCGACTACGGCCGCGAGGACTGCAAGCAGCACGGCCTGGGGAACGCTCACATAGAGAATCGTACGGTCGCGGACACGTACTCCAAACCCGGGTTGACGAAGTTTCGCGCAGGTCACGGCTGATTCCGCGATCGTTGGCCGGGTGTTCACACAAAGTTGGCCGAGCCCCGGATCGGCCCCGACCGGCGGTTTTCGGCCGCCGGGCAATGGTCGCGCGAACAGTTTTCCTTGCGGCACCGCACATCTGGAGTCCGCGCGAATCGCGCGTGAACACCTCCGGCGTGTCGATCCGCCGCGGCGCTCGTCCAGCGACCCGCGCCGAGTGTGAGGTGCGCCTCAATCTCGCACCGCCGACACCGGCCGGAGACGAAAAGTCCCGGGTACGTACGCCGTTGTACGTTCCCGGGACCGTCGGGGAGCCTCCTACCGGCTCACCAGCCGGAGTCTCCCTTGACCGGGATGTTCACGAAGCTAGGGGCATTCGGATCCAGTTGCAGGTGTTCGGGTTTTAGGCCGGTGTCCGCGAGCATCGGCGCGATCGGCAGGCCCTTGGGGAAGTTGCCGGCGAACACGTCCACCCGCAGGCGATGGCCGGGCGCGAGGACGGCCTGCGTGGCGGGCAGCGCGATGTTCAGTTCGGTCACTTCGCCGGGAACCGTCGGCTGCCGCTTGTCCAGCGAGGTGTAGGCCCGCGGGTCGGTGTAGTCGCCGTTCTCGGACCGGGTGCTGTTCGCCTCGTCGACCTCACGTAGCGAGGCCATCAGTTGCCCCGAGGACAGCACGGTCGACTGCCCGTCCGGCGCGACGTCGTTGACCGTCACCGTCCAATACCCGTCGGCGGCGTCCTGAACGGTGTTGAGCCGCACCGCGATCGGGCCCGAGATGGTGGTCTCCCCGGCGACCGGGGCGCTGGTGAAGGTCAGCGCGTTGGTTTCCGCGATGCGCGAGTCCTTGCCGCAGCCGTCGATGACGGCGAGCACACCGGCGGTCGCCTGCGCGGCATCGTTGGAGCACAGCGTGGTGAGCCCGGGCGCCACCGTCAGACGTGTCGGCGCACCGGTGAATTCGCCGGTCAGCGAGCCGTCGTAGACACTGTTCGCGGTACCGCTGCGGTCGCCCGACAGGTACATGCGACGGTACTTCGCGGCCTCCTCGGCCGGCGCCGACGGTCCGAAACCGCCCTGGGTGATCCAGCCGCCGCCCTGTTCGCGCAGCGTCACCGGACCGTAGGTGTCGATGCCGTTGTCGATTCCCTTGAGCCACTTGTCGAACCACGCTCGCTGCAGTACGTCCAGCCGCGGCGGCAGACCGGGCTTGCCGTACTCGTTGCCCGAGTTGAGGTGGTAGGTGTTGCCCATGAACAGTTGCTTCTGCCCGGGCGGGAGCGGAATCCGGTTGTAGATCTTGGATTCGGAGTAGGTGAACAGATCGTGCCACCCGCCGGTGACGAAGGTCGGCACCTGAATCCGGCCCGGATCACCGATCCACGCCTGCCGTTCCGAGGACATGTCGTTCAACATGTTCTTCACCCGCGGATCGAGGGTGTTCATATCGGTGTTGGTGTAGGCACTCAGCAGTACATCCATATAGGTGTACGGATCGCTGATCCGGTCGTTCAGCCACGTGCTGTCGAATTTTCCGGTCACGATCGACTGCACGTCCGGCACCCATTTGAGGGTGTTGATCGCGGTGAGCCACAGCGGAATGAAGTTGAACCCGAAGCCGCCGCCGGGGGCGAGAACATCGTCGACCAGATCGCTGCCGGGCACCACCGGGAAAATCGCCTTCAGCGCGGGCGGCTGCTTCTCCGCCACCTGCACCTGATTGATGCCCGAATAGGAAATGCCGGTCATCCCGACCTTGCCGTCCGACCACGGTTGCCGCGAAGCCCAGTCGATCACCTCCACGGTGTCCTGCTGCTCGCGTTGGCGCAACATATCCCATTCGCCCTGCGAGAAGCCGGTGCCGCGGACATCGACCACGACCTGGGTGTAACCGCTCTTGATCAGCTGCCGGTCGACGGAGAAGTTGCGCAGTTCGCCGCCGCCGAAGGCCTTGGTCAGATCGGTGACCCCGGACAGCGCGGTGCCGCTCATGTCGATCTGGCGGAACAACCCCAGCAGCGCGTCGGACAGCCCCGGAACCGAGCCCGCGTGGTCGGCCAGATTCGAGACCAGTTTGGTGTAGGGCGTCATGTTCACGACGACCGGCGTGCGGGTGTCGACCGGACGGCTGGCGGCATCGGCGGGCCGGTACACATTGCCCTTCAGCACCGTGCCGTCGCTCATGGTGATCGGCACATCCCAGTCGATGTGGATGTTCGGATACTGCTGCGGGCCGTCCTCGGTGGCGGTCCACGCGGCGCCGGCGGCACCGCCGTCCGGACCGGTCGCGACGGGCCCGGCCTGAGCCGGAGTGGCGAAGAACGGGACGGTCACCGCGGCGGCGACGGCAGCGACTGTGGCGCGTAACGCGTACTTCATCGAACGTGATCCGCCTCTCGAAATGGTCGAACGCCCGAGAGTGTATCTACTGCGGAGTAAGTTGCAAACCAGCGGTTACAACTTCTGCAAGAAAAAACTCTCAACTTCTCAGCCCCTCATCCACGTCGATGACCAGCGGAAAGCCCGGCGGTTTACCTACCGGAAGTTATCCACACCACTCCCCACCGGCCCGGACGCTACTACCGGCGGTGCGCATCGGGGCACGAACCGCCGCGCGGCAATTCGATAGCTACGAATCGGCAGAAGAGATGCAGCTCACAAAACGCTGAGTATCGCATATTCATACGCGCGACCGAGGGAACTTCGACATTCGGAAACCGTACGCACGCAGCGGGTTCGAGATATACGACAACGCGCCGCGGTCGATGACCGCGGCGCGTCGAAAAGTGCGGGAATCCGGTTTATTTACCGCCCTGGCTCGCGACCGCGGCCGCACCCGCGGCTGCCGCCTCGGGGTCCAGATACGCCGCGGGACCGATCGGACGCAGATTCTCGTCCAGTTCGTAGCGCAGCGGAATACCCGTGGGAATGTTGAGGCCGGCGATATCCTCGTCGGAAATACCGTCCAGATGTTTCACCAGTGCGCGCAGCGAATTTCCGTGCGCCGCAACCAGAACGGTCTTTCCGGCCACCAGATCGCGGGAAATCGTGGACTCCCAATACGGCACCATGCGGGCGACGACGTCCTTCAGGCATTCGGTCGCCGGCACGTCGATACCGGCGTAGCGCGCGTCGCCGTTCTGGCTGTATTCGCTGTCGGCCTCGATGGGCGGGGGCGGGGTGTCGTAGCTGCGGCGCCACATCATGAACTGGTCGTCGCCGTACTGATCGCGGATCTGCGCCTTGTTCTTACCCTGCAGCGCGCCGTAGTGCCGCTCGTTGAGCCGCCAGTCGCGGACCACCGGAATCCAGTGCCGATCCGCGGCGTCCAGGGCGATATTCGCGGTGCTGATCGCCCGGCGCAGCAGCGAGGTGTAGACGATATCGGGCAGGATGCCGTGCTCGGCCAGCAGTTCACCGGCCCGTTTACCCTCGGCGACACCCTTGTCGGTCAGGTGCACATCCACCCAGCCGGTGAACAGATTGAGAGCATTCCATTCGCTTTCGCCGTGGCGCAGCAACACGAGGGTGTACGTCATGCAGGTCATGCTAGCGGTGCCGCGTCGGCGAATTTCAGCTGCGCCGGATCGGGCGCTCGCGACCGCCACGAGCCGCGACCTACCAGCTCACGGTCAGATCGTAGGCCGTCAGAATCGCCTGCAGGGCCGGGTTGATCGGCGGAGGCAGCACCTCCACGCCCGGATCCGCCGACGTGACGAGTCCGTTGGAGGTGTGCGCGAGTCCGGTCCGGCGCAGCCAGATGGCCCAGCAGTCCCATTCGCTGCCGTGCCGCGAACCGTAGGCGATCCCGTGCGCGAGGCTGTCGTCGTCGAGCGTGATCTGCCAGATCCGAGTGGAGATCGCCGTCGTGAGCCAGCGCTCGCCGCCGCGCAGTTCGGCGACCGTGACCTCCCGCAGGCCGCGCTCCACGAGTGCGATCGGGGCATATCGCGCGATCGCCGAGAGGCTGGAGGCCGCCTCGATATCGATGAACCATCCGTGCGTCGGCTCCGACGACGAGCTCGAATCGCTGATCAAAGAGGAATGGCAGAGTTCGGGATATCGGCCGCCCCGTCCCG